>PLYL01000012.1 GCA_003151795.1 Candidatus Yanofskyibacteriota bacterium
TAAGATCCGTCGGATTATAATAGCTCGGCCAGCCAGTCCCGGATTCAAACTTTGTTTCCGAACGAAATAATGGCAAATCACAAGCCGCACAATAATATGTACCGCCAACCTTTAATTCATCCGCGGGACAAGTAAAAGCTGGTTCTGTTTCTTTCTGTCTCATGATTCTATACTGCTCCGGCGTAAGAATCTTTTTCCACTCCTCTTCTGTTTTGTGTATTTTATTCAAGGTATATAATTCTATAACCCTCTGAACTTCCTACCTTGGCTGGGGGGATAGGATTCGGACCTTCATTTTAGGATTCAAAGTCCCGCGTCCTATCCCGCCTGAGCGGGACCCCGATGGGGCGGGGCCATTAGGCCAATTATTGCGTCCTCACCTGCGGGACTTGGATTCGAACCAAGATACTGGGCTTCAAAGGCCCATGTCCTACCATTAGACGATCCCGCAGGTGAGGACGCAATGACTATCTCAAAGTTTTCCTATAATTTTCCTGAATTCATTACCGCCTTTTAATTTCTTCAAATAATTCTCCCTTTTTATGGCTTCGCCTCGCGTATCGAAAATCTCTTCTTTTATAACAATCAATGGCATCCTGCTTTTTGTAGATTTTACTTGCCCTTTGTTATGCTTCTCTAGTCTGCTACTTAAATTATAAGTTTGACCGATATAGTAACCGCTATCTTTTAGACTCTTCAGAATATAAACGGAATACATAATAGGCGTCCTATCCCGCCTGAGCGGGACCCCGATGAGGCGGGGCCATTAGACGATCTCCCAATTAGAAATAGTATGCATCATTGGCTAGGTTTTTTCAAATTCTTAAGTTGACACATCTCGTTAATTAACGAATACTATAGGCAAAGGAGACTGCGTCATGAATACTGTCGCAATCCGAGATACGTTTTTTGAGGTTTTCATGTACGGCGGCGCCGTGGTAGTGGGGTACTTCGTTCCTTCTTTGTATTGGCCCCTCATGCTCTTGAGTATGGTGGCGGTGGCAGGCCTGTACATGCGGTTCTTGTACCAAAACCAAATAGCGGCACTGGCCACGATCTTTCTCCCGATACTTTTCATTATCGGAGTGATTCTGCGAATCCTATATGTCATTATCCGGCATTGAGCCGGATAACTGACAAGGTGAGCACTCTAGGGCCCGGCGCAAAGCGCCGGGCATTTCTTTTTTATACTACAGTTGTCCCCCTTCGGGAGATCTCTCGGAGAGAGACATCACGGCGAGCTCAAGCGGTAATTGGGGAATGGGCGAGAATTTAATCTGACTGCGAGCCAGCGTGAAGATGTTGATGATTTTAATAAGTTTGTCGTTATCTATTGAAGCCAATGTGGCAAATTGTTTATGAGCTTCGGGACCTTCAATCGAAGCCGAGAGAGTTGGATTTACGCGCGACAAGAGCGCGCTTCGAGTGTAGGAAATAAATTCTTTGGTGAAATGTTCTAAATCCATGCCGGCATCGTGAATCGTATGAATCAGCCCCACGGCTGAAGATTGATCGCCTGAAGCCAGGAAGCCTAGGAATCTGGGATGATAGGAACTAGGGATTAGACCTAAAACTTCCGCAACTTCCTTTTCTCCAATCGCGCCCGTTGGAATCATGCTTCGAATTTTGGTCAGCGCCACTTCGGCATCGCGAAGCGCGCCGTCGGAAGATTTAGCGATGGCGAGAAGGGCATCATCGCCAATCTGAATTTTTTCGGCTTTGGCGATGGACTTGAGCTTGGTCACCATCTCGCCGGGCGTGATGCGTTTGAAATCAAAGCGCTGGACGCGTGACAACACCGTCGCCAGAATTTTGTGGGGTTCGGTCGTGGCGAGGATAAACACAACATGTGAGGGCGGTTCTTCCAGAATTTTTAAGAGCGCGTTAAACGAATCTTTGGTCAGCATGTGGACTTCATCAATAAGGAAAACTTTGTATCCGCCTGACGGCGCCGCCACTTGGGCCGATTCTTTGAGCGCCCGAATTTCGTCAATCCCGCGATTAGAAGCGGCATCGATTTCGATGAGGTCGAGCGAGGTGCCATTATTGACCGCGAGACAAGCCTCGCAGACATTGCAGGGCACCACGACACCCTTTTTGCCGAACTCGGCACAGTTCAAGGCCTTAGCGAAAATCCGCGCCATCGTCGTCTTCCCTGTCCCCCGCGGTCCCGTAAACAAATAAGCCTGTCCCACTCGCCCGCTCGAAAGCGCCCCTTGAAGAGTCTGCACGACATGCTCCTGCCCCACCAATTGCGAAAATATTTGAGGCCTGTACTTTCGATAAAGCATGCCCTCAATTTAGTCTAAAAATTTGAAAGTGTCTACCTTCGGCAGATCTACCGTAGGTATGATAAACTACTGCTTGAAAACCACGATCTTGAAACCAGTGAAGCTGAAGATGAGGCCACAGGCGGCGCCGGCGACCGTGCCCATATTCGCCCACGTGTTGGGGTTCATACCCGCGAACGGATGGATATAATTGACGACGAAAGAAGAGACGGCGACATTAACGCCCAGAGCGACGAGCATGACGGTAACGAACTTAAAGAACTCGGCGAAACTCGGAGGGATATTTCCAGACCGAAACGCCCACGATTTATTCCAGACGTAACTTGAGATTACACCGACCGTGAATGAAATGGCTGAAATAATAAAGTAGCCGAACCCTGAAGAATAGCTTGTTAATGAGAGAAGAAAATTTAACGTGCCAGCGGTAATGGCGAAGTTCGTGAATCCAATGGCGGCGAATTTGCCGAATTGATTAAAGAATTCCAGCCACTGGCCGAGAAAGTATCCCAAAAGCACGCCCAAAATCCAGAGAACGGGGACAAGAACAATGAGCAATGACCAAGGAACATTATGGAACTCGGGCGTTTTTAAAAATTCAAATATCCGCCACGCGATAGCGCCCGTGATTAATCCCGTCAGGACCGCGAACCCCAAATCCCGTTTTGTAAACTTTTTAAAAAAATTCAATTTCTATTTGAAGACCACGAATTTGAAGCCGATGAAATTGACGATGAGGCCAATCGCGACGCCGGCGGCATTGGCGATGTTGGCCCACTGATCAACCGTCAGGCCAAAGAACGGGCTGATGAAGGTGGCCACGGCCCAAGAAATCGCAAGGTTCACGGCAAATGAACCGAGCGTGACCGCCACGAACTTGCCAAACTCGCCCCGCTTGCCGCCCAGGCCGCTGAACGTCCAGTATTTGTTGAGAATATAGCTGCAGACCAGCGCGGCGATAAAGGCGAAGACTTTTATCCCGGCATAGCCGCCGCCGCTCGTGTAGCTGGTATACGCGATTAAAAGATTCAAGATGCCGAAATCCACGGCCGTATTAGTGAAACCGATAACGGCGAATCGGCCGAACTGATCGAAAAATTTAAGCCATTGGCCGAGCAAGTAGCCGAGCAGAACGCCCAGTATCCAAAGAATCGGCAGAGTGGCGATGAGAACCGCCCACGGCAGGCCATGAAATTCCGGGATGTTGAGGAATCCAAAAATCCGCCACAATATGAATCCATCCATCACTCCCGTCAGGACCGCAAACCCAAGATCCCGCTTCGTAAATTTTCGCAGAAAATTCATTTTTAATTATTTATTTTTAGTGTTAGCGGAGAATTTGGCTTTGATTTCGTCTTCGACTTCGGCGCGGGGACGGGAATATTTGGAGCGGGATAATTGTTTGAGATATGCAGTCATCTCGGAGTTGCCGGCGCCGAAGACGCGTTCGGTTTCGAGTTTTATATTGAATGGCAGAGCGGTCTGACCGCCGATAAGCAAATTAACATACGCGTTTAAATTATCAATGTTCATGAGATCCTGCGCGTTGAAAACCGGCTCAAATTTATTTTTCATAAATTCGGCGTCGTCCGGCCCGATGCGGAAGGAAGCAATGGAGCCGACATTGCCGAAGACGGCGTCGCGGATGCCTTCTTTTAATTGCTTGATGAACTGGTGGGCAATAATCAAGTCCAGGCGGTATTTGCGGGCCTCGGAGAGAATCGTCGAGATGCTATCGGTCGTAAAGTTTTGGAATTCGTCGATGTAGAGATACATGTCCTTGCGATCATCTTCATTGACAATATCCGCCCGCGACAGCGCGCCCATGAGGAGTTTGCCGACGATAATCATGCCCAATAAATTCGCGTTGAGGTCACCGATTCGGCCCTTAGACAGATTGACGACCAAAATTTTCTGGTTGTCCATGACTTCACGGAAATTGAAGGAGCTCTTCTGCTGATTGATAATCGGCCGGAGAAATTCATTAAAAACAAACGACGTAATCTTAGAAGTGATATACGGCGCCATATTAGAGAGGCTCTGGTCGCCTTGAGCTTTCTCGGCTTCCAGTTGCCAGAATTGGGTCACGAGCGGATTGGTTTCCCGAGTTAATTTATCCGCCCGATAGGCGTCATCGACCAGAACGCGGGAAATATCCGCCAGCGTCGGGATTTCATGGGCATAATCGTCAAGGAGCAGGAGAGCGGAATTCTTAAAATATTTTTCGAACATCGGCCCGCCGGTCGTTTTCAAATCGTACAATTTATCGAAAATTCCAAACATCTCATCAATGACCATCGATTTTTGTTCGGGATGAGTCGGATCAATTTCAAACATGTTCAAACCCATCGGGAAATCGATATCGCCCGGGTCAAAATAAATAACATCCTCGGCGCGCTCGGGCGGGACGATTGAAAGGACGAATTCCGCGAAGTCGCCGTGCGGGTCAATCACGCACACGCCTTTGCCGTTCTCAACGTCTTGCCGGAGCATCGATTTCATAAAAACAGTCTTGCCGGTGCCAGTCTGTCCGATGATATACAAGTGTCGGCGGCGGTCGGCGGCGGCCATCCGGACCAGTTTTTCAATCCCGCGAAAAACACTTTTGCCTAAGACAATCCCCTCGGTCGGCAAATTGAGCGGGGCCGGCGCGGATTTGGAATTTACAAACTTTACGCCGGCCGAAGTGGCCGAAACCGGAAAATGGTATAGGCTGGCCAGCTCTTCGGATGAAAGCAAAACTTTCTGGCTGTCATTAAACATGCGGAAAGAAAAATTAAAGAGCAGCGACCGCAGGTACCGGCCGGTCAGTTTTTTAAGCGTAAACGCGTTCTGGTCCGTCGTCGAAAATTGGGCCAGCGCGCCCGCCAAAATATCCAGCAACTGATTGGCCCGCGGTTCGGACTCGGCCGACACGACTAGACGAATATTGGCGTCGAACCAAGGCTTGGACGCTTTCGCTTGGATACTTTTAATTACTTCTTCTTCAAATGGCGTGACGACGCGAGGCGGTTTTTTGGCCGCTTCTTCGGGGGTTGGCTCCTTGGGCGGATGCTTGGCCCGCGTCACGGCTTCTTTAAGCTGGTAGCCCTGCTGCATCTGGCGCACGACTTTTTCGGCGAATTTGCGCTGGCTATCCTGATGGGACGGCTTAAATAAAACTTGCAACGCCGCGCCTTCTCTCTGCTGGTTTATTTTAGAAAGGCCGGCGAGAATTTCCCCCAAGGGATCGCTTTCGAGTTTTTGATAAGTTTTAACTGGTAAAATTGAATTGTTCTTTTGCGCCACATAGGCGCCCAAGGCGACGCCGCCGGAAGGAAAAACGGAATAATCTTCAACTCGCTCGATTTGAGCCTCCGGATAGAGGCCATGAATTTGCTTTTCAAAGATGTCTTCAATCCCGCGCGGTACGGCCATATAAAACATGATGTCTTGACCGATATGCTTCACGGCGATTTCTAAAGCAATGTATGGCTCGCCGTAGATAAATTTATTCCAGCCCTTGGTGTGGATATTAGTAAAGGACCCGTACAACTGCTCCATGATGCCGATGAGCTCTTTTTCGGGACGCGGGGACGCGCCTTGAGCCCCGGGAGTGATTGGCCGAGGCAGACTCACCGAAAACAGAGCCATGTTCAAAGCGCGGGCAATCGAGCCTTTGGAACGCATCGAACTAAGCGTGATCAACGCCGCGATAACACCCAACACCAGCACGACCCCATACGCGCCGAGAAGAAATATAGACACAGGAATTATTTTACAACTTCCATCCGCTTCTGTTCGACCAGCATTTGATAAAGACTGCCCGTCAGAGCGCTATGAAACGCGTCAATCAAGGCGATGTCGTTGGAATCTCGGGCGGCTTTAATCCCATCAGCCAACGATTTGGCGAACGCGAGGCTGACCCAAGCTTGAACTTTGGTTTGAGCGTCGGGCGGCAAAGAATCATCGGTCGTGGTCGTGTGCGACGAAGCCTGAAACGCGGGCACGTGCTGTTGAATCGCCCCCTCGACGACTTGCGAAAGCGTCTCCTGTTCCGTCGGCGCCGGCGCCTGCTCGGCCGTTTCGCCTTGGCCTTTCATCTGCTGTTCAATCTCCGCCCGCTTCCGCTGGTATTCCCTCTCCACTTGCTGTAATTGTTCGGCCGGAGTTCCTTCCATCCCGCACATAACGAGCACCAACTGCCTAGGCAATACGATTTATGTATTATCCAAGATTATCAGTGCTGTACGATTAATTTTATTCATATAATTAGTGACGCAATAGTATTGCAAGTGCTCGTTATGTGCGGGATTCCATTATGATTGGGTCGGTGTTTCATCTTTAGGCGGAGCACTAGACGTTACGGGATGATCTTTTAATTTCTCAAACAATTCATCGGTCATGGCGGACGCCGTTTTCTGCTGCTCTTCTTCCAGTTTCGCCCAGCGCGCATTTTGCTGTTTCAAAAAAAGTTCGATGTCATAGACCACGGCATCGAGTTGGTCTCGCTCTTTATCTAGGGTGTCTTTAAGCCTGAAAATTAAATCTTCAGGCAAAGTGTCTAAATTTTCCAGAATCACGTCTTTAATCCGCGGGTCCAACGACGACTCCGCGAGCATCACTCCGATTTCTTCCGCTAATTTTTCAATATCGTGTGTCATATGTTTTTAAATTAAGCGCTCGCCATCATAGTGGCTTTCCAGATTGCGATTGCTTTGTCGGTCGCGCCCATTTTTATCCACATACTTTTCATCGCAATGTCTTTAAGTACTCCGCCTGAAGTTGCTTTCCATAATACTTCCCCTGTCTTCGCGACAACTTTAACACCATTTTCTTTGGCCATCGCGGTCGTGGCATACTGAATCATCTGTTGAGTTGGATGCGCAACGCCAGCCATATGCCATTTAATAACTGCTAGATGAGTGAGGGTTTTCTCCATCCACATGGGCCCAGATTCTTTGGCGACCACTGCCCCGCCTTTTGCGATTGCGCCAGCCCCAGCTTTCCCAGCGAATAATGGTGCAACGACATGGGCTATTCCCACTCCCCACACAACAGCATCCAACGTGCCCCAGACATAGCGCCACCACCAATTTTCGTCTAAATCTTGGCGAATCACTTTAGTTAAATCTTTGGCGTCGGCTTCTGCGTGACCCGAACGCATGGCCACTAAACGGTTGCGCATTTCGGTCGCGATTTTGCTTTTGTTTTCTTCGGTCAAGACATCGGCACCCGTGTCGGTTTTATACTCCTTGAGTTTTTTCTCAAGTCTATCAATCTCCATAAGAACAATGTCGTCTATCTTGGCATCATTTTCGGCAACGCGACGTTGGGTAATTTCCGCCGACAATTCTATGAATCTGGAATCGCCAACCGTGTTTTTACCTTCGGCTTTCATCTTGCCGACGATTTCCCGCGCTTGGTCTTCGGCGTCATCCTGCGACAAGTAACCACGCTCTTGTTTAATCAGTCTCGCGAATGATGCGACATCGTGGGCAATTTCTTTGGTGCCTTGGCGTAATGTTTCCGCAGAATAAAATTCTTTATAACCAGCAGTACCCAAACCCATCAATCGCTGTTTGATAAATTTACCAACGCTTCCTTCTTGAGGATGAGATTCGATGGCATCGATTTCGGCGCGTTCGATTTCTTCGGGAGTGGCCCGAGTCTTATCAGGCGCTTCGCTCAAATTAAGTGTTGTGTGTTTGTTTCGTTCTAACTTTAATTTATTTTTAACGGCGCGAAATGCCTTCAGAGCTGTTTCTTTAAACTTGGTGCCAAAACCGACGCGTTCGTTCATCTCGTCGTTGATACGACGTCGCTCCTCGAGTAATGCTTTAATCTCGTGCCGTGCTCGCATCTTACCCATCTGGTTCCACATCGGAAAGGCATCGCGCTCAAGAGTTTTGGCCAGAATCCTTTTGTCGAGCTCAACCAAAATGGCACGCAGGTATTCCATGCGACGATTCTTGGCCTCAGCTTGGGCCCTTTCGCTCACGAGCGGTTTCTCTGATACTTTTTCAGAGGTTGGCTGATTTTCTTTTGGCGCTGGAGTCGGCGGAGAGGACTTTTCCTGAGGTGTAGAACCTGGCGAAGGTTGTTGTTCAGACGAACCCGCGATTACAACCGGCTTTGCTAATTCTTCATTGAGCCTCATGATATCTCGAGCCAAGGCTTTCTTACGAGCTTGGGCTTCTTTGAGATCGGCAATATTCGCGTCGGCGTATCGGCTTGGCACGCCCCCTGTCTTTGAAATCATGTCCGTATCAAACTTTACCAGCTTTTCATATTTGGCAATCTCCGCGTCGATCGCGGCCAGCTCTTTTGTTTTTTCATCAACTGATACCAGCAGGGCTTCAGTTACCAATCGTTCAGGGGTCAGTTGTTCCCAGCGTTTTTCGATATCCTCCGTTTGAGAGAGTCGCATCAACTCCGCATATTGGTCATCGGAAATTCCTTCGATGGAAGCTAGGTACGTATATTGTCTATCCTGAAATTCTTTGCGTAATAGTTGATACGCGGCAGTTTCTTCCGCCGTCAGGGTCTTATGTTCGGTGCGAAATACTTTCATTTTCTCTTGCGCTAAAACAGCATTTCGCTGAAGCCCGAGTGATTTAAAGAATCGTTCTCGGTTGTCTTCTTTTGGCACTTTGGGCAGATGCAGTCTGGCTTCATCTTCTTCGGCATCAGGAGATTTTTCACGAGCATGATGCGGTTGCGCCGTATCCACAGGTTTAGACTCAACCAAATCTTCTTTGGCATCAGGCACCTCGGCGTCTTGGTAAGCTTTGTCTCTTCTGAGCTCGTCTCGACGCGCCATAAGCCGTTTGATTTTTTCTTCATCGCCATAGAAATGAATAGTGGCCTTGTTCGTGCGGTCGTGATTAACTAAAATCTGCTCCCTCGCTATCTCCCTATCAAGAGATTCAATAGAATCATTGTCATATTCTGGCGACTTTGGTTCAAAAGATTTAAACACACGCGGAACACGAGACTTCTTTTCCGGTGACGGTTTAAAATTTATCTTAGGAAATTGATCTTCTGGTTCGGGTTCTAAGTGTAGCCTGTCGCCGACCTGCTCATCTTCTGGGGCAGGCAAAGTTTCCGGCGGCGCAACATCTTCCTGTCTTGACCCGGACAAGTTAAATACACCGCCCTCTTCTCCTTTAAGATTTTTAAGGCTAAATCTTCTTGGAGGTAGTGGCGGAGCGTCGGGATGAGCTCGGCTTGGCAGTTCTTCGCCAAGTCCAAAATCATTCTGTGGCCCAGTTTCAGTTTTATCCGAGCCTTCACTCCTCAATGGCACCTTGCTTCGCAAATCAAAATCGGGATCTATTGGAGGTTTTTCAGGTGGCTTACCCTTTCCCGGCTCCTCGGCCGCGGCCAACCTTACGCGAGGTTTTCTTGGCATATGCATCTATTTTATACTAACCGCCGGAATTAACTACCTCCACGTGTGGATAAAAACCACCGGAATTCTGGTATTATGAATCTATGCCAGGTAGTGAAAATCCGACTGGATTGTATCTAGCGCCGGATTAACCCGATACCAGGCATGCAATATTTACATAGTTAATCTATTTCCGATGTCATCAGATACAATCTGAGGCGCATGTCGGATTTCTACTACCTGGTATGCAAAGACACCCTCGCGGAGAGATCTGGATTGTTATCGGTATTCTTCTGATTGCGTCGTTCTTCCGATTCTATCAACTTGCAAAATATCCCCCCGGCCTCTATCCTGACGAGGCTATGGATGGTTCCAACGCGCTCATCACCAACGCGACGGGACACTATCAACTTTTCTATACTGAAAACAATGGCCGTGAAGGACTCTATATTAATCTTCAGGCCTTGTCGGTAAAATTATCCGGTATCCATGCGTGGGCTCTCCGCGATGTCTCGGGGATATTCGGCGTACTCACCGTGCTTGGATTGTATCTCTTGGCGCGCGAGCTGTTTGATTGGCGCGCCGCCGGAGTCTCAAGCTTCCTTTTGGCAATTTCGTTTTGGCACGTCAATTTTTCCCGCATCGGCTTTGACGGCATCATGGTGCCGTTTATTCTGGTCTATCTATTTTATTTCCTCTGGCGAGGGCTCCGGCGCAACACCTATCTTGATTTTTTATGGGCAGGCCTTTTTACCGGCCTTGGATTTTATGCCTACAGCGCGTATCGAGTGGCCCCCCTGATTATTGTAGCGGTCTTCGGCGCGTATTGGTGGTTTTTGAAAAAGGATTTCAGCCATGAAAAATACGAACATGCCCGCAACCGTCTCCTGGGTGGTTTCTGTGTCCTTGCCATCACGGCATTCTTCGTGGCCCTGCCGATGGGAGTGTATTTCTTGCGCAATCCTGCACAGCTCACCCAGCGCACGAATGAAGTCTCGGTACTTCAGCAAGCTAACCCATTGCTCCAGCTCGCCAACAGCACCGCCCGCACGCTGGGCATGTTTACCTTCAACGGCGACATGAATCAGCGAGACAATATCGCTGGCCAACCCGAACTCGGCTGGCCCATTGCAATTTTGTTCGCGATTGGATTTTTGAAAGAGCTGTACCATTGGTTGCGGCGCAAACACGGCCATTTTTCGCCCGTCCATACGCTGATGTTCGCGTGGTTTTTTGTGATGCTGCTACCGGGTTTTCTCTCAACCGAAGCCCCGCACGCTTTGCGGACTATTGGCGTGCTCCCCATCGTGATGATTTTCGCCGCCCGAGGATTCCTGTGGCTATTCAACGCCGGCGAGGAATGGGAAATGATTACTCATCCCTGGGAGTCCGCCAGCCGGCGGAGTGGCCATGACCAATTCGTCGCGCCAGTTTTGGCCGCCCTCGCGCTCATGATTGCCCTTGGATTTTATGAATACCATCGCTACTTCGATGTTTGGGCGCCAAGCCAAGCGACCGCCGCGGCCTTCACCGCCAATTATGTCGATATTGCCAACCAAATCAACGCCTTGCCGGCAAGTAAAAAGAAATACGTGATTATAGACGCTCCGGCCATCGAAGCGTATGGTCTGCCCGTGTCGGCGGAAACGGTTATGTTTTTAACGGACACGGTCACAGCAGAAACCCAGCATGCTAAAAACCTAACCTATCTGACCGCCGACCAAGCGATGGGATACCATTTCAGCTCTAACGCCAGCGTCTGGCACGTTAGATAAATTATCCCGTGAAAAAATATCCTCTTTTGGCTGGCCTGCTAATTGCCGTCGCCAGTGTTGTCGCCATCGCGAGCGCTTGGCACGACGCCCCGATTGTTGATGAAGACCCCCACATCGGCGCGGGCTATTCTTATATTGCCGGACACACCTATGAATTCAATCCCGAACATCCGCCCCTCGCCAAAGACTTCGCCGGCCTCGCTCTCATTTTCCTCCATATCAATCCGAAAATTCTTCCGACCGCCGAAACGGCGGTGAACGACCAGTGGAACTTCGGACGATCGCTCATCTATCATTCCGGCGTGGACCCGATTTTACTCATTCACGTCGCTCGGTTGCCGCTTATTTTATTCTTTATTTTTTGCGGTTGGCTGATTTTTCTCTGGGCCCGCAAAACGTATAATTCTCGGGCCGCTCTTCTGGCGGTCTTTCTTTTTGCGTTCTGTCCCACCGTAATCGCTCACAGCCGGTTCGTCACGACTGATGTTCCCGCTCTCTTCGGCGTTTTGTTCGCGACTTATTTTTTCCTCCGCTACCTCCAAGAACAAAAAACCGCCAATTTCTGGCTGGCTTCGCTTTCCTTCGGCATCGCCCTCCTCACCAAATTTTCCACCTTTCTTCTTGTTCCGTATTTCCTACTCTTAGTCCTTGTTTGGGCTTGGTCTCAACATCGTGAGTTCTTCAAGCCTGCTCTTCGCCTGCTGGTAAAAAGTATTTTGGTAATGGCGGTTGGTTTTGTGGTTGTCGTCGGGTCAGTTTATCAACTGCATGTCTTTGACTATCCGCCGGCTCAACAAAAAAATGACGCGGCCACGATTCTCACTGGATACCAGATTCCGATTGTCGCGGATATCGTTGTTTGGGGTTCGGATAAACCCATCCTCCGCGCTTACGCTCAATGGGGCCTCGGTCTGGCGATGGTCTTCCAGCGCGCCGAGGGCGGGAACCGCACCTATTACCTCGGACAGCTTTCGAGCACCGCCTTCAAATCATATTTCCCCGTCGTCTACGCACTCAAAGAACCCATTCCGTTCCTAATTCTTCTTTTATGCGCGATCTGGATTGGCTGGCGGGCCTGGCGCGCCGGCCACGGGCCGTTTAAAAACAAGATCCGGGACCATTTCCCGGTCTTCGCGATGCTTATCTGGATTATTATTTATGTGGCGACGAGCATCAACGTCAATCTTAACATCGGCATCCGCCACCTCATGCCGATTTATGGATTTATATTTATATTAGTCGCGGGCGCGATTGAGAATAGTATTACGAAGTACGAATTACGAAGTACGAATCGAACTCTAAAATCCTTAATTCTTAACTCTAAATTCTTAATTCTATTGTTACTTGCCTGGTACTTAGCCGAATTCATTTCAGTGTACCCTTACTATTTAACTTATTTTAACGAATTCGCCGGCGGGCCCTCGGGCGGACACAATTATGTCGTCGATTCAAATCTCGACTGGGGCCAAGATTTATGGCGCCTGGGCGACTATGTTAAAGCCAATCATATTCAAAAAATATACTTGGATTATTTCGGCTGGGCCGAACAATCTTTCTATCTCGGCGACTCATTCGTGTGGATGCATGCCGGCCAATATCCAAGCAAGGCCCAATTCCTTAAAGACAACTCGGCTGGCGGATGGCTCGGAGTTTCAGCCAGCTACTACCAAGAATCAACTGTTGATCCCGCCCAGCCCTATGCCTGGCTCGGCCAACCGACGACGGTAATAGGGAATTCGATTTTTGTTTTCCACGTAACTCCCTAGTCTAGGTATTTCAAAATTATACTCCTCGGAAAATAAAAAACGGCCTCCAAGGCCAGAACTAGAAGACATGGAATACCCATGTTGCTAATGTTCTGTCTTGAAAGGCCGTGTCTAGTCGAGCTACAGGTAACGAGTCCGGACGGTATGATGTGTAGAATGTCCAAGTCCACAACCATACCGTCCGGTCGCCAGCCGGGCAGTTGTTCACAGCGGATGTTGGACGCTGGCGCGTATTTTCGCGCCGTCCTCACCGCGAGTCAGCTACCAGACTTCTTATCCCGACGAATCGGGATACTATGGGCTGTCGGGACACTGCGCCTGTACTGCTTTTTTTTCGTTTTTTTTCGCGTTTTTTCGTTTTTTTTCGCGTTTTTTTTCTTGGCAGGTCACAGGCCCCGACAACCGGAGTTGAGCCTAAACGGGCTCGCAAAAACCAATACTTACTTACGCTCGCTAGCTATGTCGAACTTACTATGATTTCTAAGGGCCTATCACTAAAATGTGTTGTTGCCCGAAAGATAGCGTACTTACTGGTTTTTGCGAGCCCATTGCTGGGCTCTTTATAAAGAACAGCTTAGACATCCATTATAGCAGGTGGGGGTTAGGAAGTCAACCCCTTGTTAAAACCCCGGTAAATCAAGTGTTTTTGAGCTTTTATTATCATATAAGTATATTCGAATATATTTATATGATAATAACCCGAACAAGAGTTACTTTATCTATAATACACCCTTCCATCAAAGCGCAGGTCTATATATTGGGGGTGGAGCGTACCATCGGCCATTTTTTGGGTTCTGAAGATGCGAAAGACATCGAGCTGGCTTTGGATATCCGAATCGAGGCTGAATTTAATTAGATAGCTACTTGTCCCGGCAGAGTTCCCAAGGAGTGTTGGGATACCCACTCCGGGAACCAGCGAGGCGGGGTCCCCCACCAAAATATCAAATTCGGTATACGTATCCACTGGAATAGTGATATTTTTAACTTTAACTCCCTGACTCGTCAGCGCGGGCACCACGGCCTGAATGGCTTTGAGAAATCTTTGGTCGACTGTTACCAGAGACGCCGAGGCCGATTGAACGCGCATATCATCGACATTGAGCAACAGCACGCCAGATGATTGAATCGCCTGACCGAAAGTTACGCCGTCATTATCAAAGTATCGGCAATCAGGACTTATGGTGAGGGAGCCTGAATCAAAGCACCAGACGCCCTCGGCCTGACGCTCGGTCGCCGTAATTTTGAGGGTATGAAAATATTTTTTCTGAATGGTAATATTTTGGATGAATGAAAACTGCGAAGTTAAATCGGCGGCCAACGCGCCGGCGCGGATAAATAATATGTCTCGGCCAATCGGAATACCCAGTATCTTACGGCCCAAAACATTATCGACAACCCGCCCCACGGCATCCTGATGCCCGCCAAGAATACCATCATAAGTAACCGCAGTTACTTTCAACCACGGCGCGTAGAAGAGTCCGTAACCGATACCGCTAATTATTAGAAGCGCCGCCAGACTAATCAACCCCGCTTTCACATGAAAACTATGGCGTCTCTTCGACGCCAGATTATCCTTATATTTAAATTTCTTAACGTCGACTGGTCGCACGCAATCAGGAGTCTAGGGGCTAGGAGATTAGGAAGCTAGATTCCTAGAATCCTAGAGACCTAAACCCTTCTTTTTGATTTCTTTAAAGCCGGTGTATTTCTGGAGCGCTTTCGGAATTTTGATAGAACCGTCTTTTTGCTGATAGTTTTCCATGATTGCGATTGGGGTCCGACTCATGGCAATTGCGGTGGCATCGTTCATGTGTACAAATTCAGTTTTGTCGCCAATCTTTGTTTTTATATTTAATCGACGAGATTGATAATCAGTCATAAGATCGGAGGTGTGAGTCTCACGATACTTATTCTGTCCCGGCAGCCATGTTTCAATATCAATCTGACGATAATCCGGAGCACCCATGTCACCAGTGCAAATTGCCACCACTCGATAAGGTAGCTCAAGTTCTTGCATAAAATATTCCTCAATAGCTACAAAGAAGTCCTGCTCTTTCAGAGAATCTTCAGGCCGAGTAAATGATTCCATCTCCAACTTATCAAATTGGTGGACCCGAAGAATTCCTTTCATATCTTTGCTGGCTGCGCCGGCTTCACGACGAAAGGCCGCCGAGAAACCAATGTACCTAATCGGTAATGCTTCAACATTAAAGACTTCGTCCATATGCATCGAACCCAGAGTGTGTTCGGCACTACCAATTAAATACAGATCATCCTTTGGAATATAGTAACGCTCATCTTTAGGTTCTAGTCGTCCCATTTTTTGAAATACTTCCGGACGAATGAAGACGGGAGGGATAACTGGCACAAATGGCGTGGATGGCACATCAAGCCCAACTTTCTTAATTATCTTCTTTAAAATTTTCTCATCAGTCAAAACAGAAAAGGCAAATTGGACTAATGCGAATTCCAACATAGCTAGGCCTCCTTTGAGATATGCGAAACGGGTACCTGAAACCTTTGTCGCTCGTTCAGTATCAATAATACCGAGCGCCTGACCAAGTTCCCAATGTTCCTTGGGTTGAAAATCAAATTTTGGAATTTCTCCCACTGTTCGGATAACAACATTGCCGGATTCATCTGGTCCGACTGGAGTATCGGGAGAAGCAATATTTGGTACAGCCAATACTAATGTATCGTATTCTTCCTCGATTGTTTTTAACTCAGCTTCAGTTTTTGCGATATCATCGCCGACTTGGCGCATCTTGGCAATATCTTCGTCACTTGGTTTGCCCTTGGAACCTTGGTTGCGAGTGGCGCGAAGATTGTCGACTTCGGACTTTTTGGCTCGGCGTTTTTCATCAAGCTCAAGCAATCGATTAATATCGACTTTGACTCCCCGATTCTCGCAATTCTTTTTTACCTCCTCCGCGTGCTCGCGGATATATTTTATATCAAGCATATGTTTAGTTATTAGTAGTTAGCGAATAGCGAGTAGGGTCCAGACACTAATCACTACCCACTAATGGCTATTCGCTACTTTTTGGTCGCATAGTTGGAAACAGAATCACTTCGCGGAGGGAATGGGAATCGGTCAATAAGGCGACCAAGCGGTCGATGCCAATGCCGAAGCCGGCGGCGGGGGGCATGCCGTATTCGAGGGCTTCGATAAAATCTTCGTCCATGCGCTGGGCTTCCTCATCGCCTTTGGCCCGCAGATTTTCTTGGGCCATGAATCGTTCTTTCTGATCTATCGGATCATTTAATTCGCTAAAGGCTTTCACTAACTCCGTTCCGCCGGCATAGAATTGAAACGCTTCCACGACATCGGTGTCGGGCTTTAATTTCGTGAGCGGTAACATATCTTTGGGGTAATCATAGACAAAAGTCGGCTCAATGAGCGTGGCGCGGACTTTTTCTTTAAAGACCGCGTCATCCAAACTGCCGGTATCCTGCATGAGCTCTTTATAAGTCACTCGGCGAAATGGTTTTTTGAATCTCTCGGGCGCGACTGTCACCATCATGTCTTCGATAAAATCCATGCCCCAATTATAATCCTTATAAGCGACATAAAATTCCACCGCCGAAAATTCCGGATTATGTTCGCGGTCGATGCCTTCATTGCGGAAATTTGTGGTAAATTCAAAAACCCGGTCCAAACCGCCGACCAACAAGCGCTTTAAATATAATTCCGGCGCGATCCGCAGGAACATATCCTGGTCGAGGGCGTTCAAATGGGTCTTGAATGGCCGAGCCGAAGCGCCGCCATACAACGGTTGGAGAGTCGGCGTCGTAACTTCCAGAAATTCATGCTTCATCAAATAGTGCCGGATGGCTTGGATAATCTCGGCACGCTTGATAAATTTATCTCGGACTTCTTCGCTCATTAATAAATCCAGGTACCGTTTGCGGAAGCGTTCTTCGACATCAATCAGACCGTGCCATTTCTCGGGCAATGGCAAAAGAGCTTTGGTCAGCATGCCGATTCGAGTCGCTTTAATAGTCCGTTCGTCTTTCTTGGTTTTAAAAAGCGTGCCCGTCACTTCGATAATATCGCCGATATCCACCAGCTCGTTAAAAAATTTGAATCCGTCCGCGCCCAGCGTGTCTTCTTTGGCACAGCCCTGAATCTTTGCTCCGCCGTCATTCAAATCAAAGAAAATCAGCCCGCCATGCCCGCGTTGAGCCATAATCCGGCCCGCCAGAGTAATTTCTTTTTTGGACTCGGCCAACGCGTCAAATTCTTCCAAAACATCACTCACGCTCATCGAGCGCTTCGTCGTCGCCGGATACGGATCAATCCCCGCCTTCCGCATCTGTTCAAGTTTCTCCAGTTTTACCTTCTTAATATCATCCAGTGCCATATCTTGCAATAATAACAGAATCTATATAAAAATAAAACGATAAGGCCCGCGTAGAGGTGTTGCGACCTCATCGCGGGCTGTTTGTCCTCCGAGTCACATCTAATGTTAAGGCAGATACCTCCCTTGGTCGATCGCCAGTAGCGATACGCCCCAGAGGGCACCAATGACTAGCAGTACCATTAGTAACCGACCCTCATGTGAGGTCTGACACTGGCTATCGACGCCCATGGCCAACATGCCCACGATCACGCAGAAAAAGGCAAGGCCTCCAGACACACCAACAAACTTGGCCAAAACAGTTACTCTGCTGTGCTTCATAAGAAACTCCTTGACCCACATAATACTACATCTCTACCAATTTAGCAAATCAAAAAAGCGAGTCTCTCGCATTTCCGAGCGCTTCTCGACGCTCCACTCTCGCGCCGATAATCGAAGAAAGTATGCCGGTAACAAAGAGGAAGCCAAGCGACCTATTTAACTTCGAGTATCTTGTACTGCTCGACGCCACGCGGGGTGCGGACTTCGACGGTGTCGCCTTTTTTGTGGCCGAGGAAGACTTTGCCGAGAGGAGATTCGTTGGAAATGAATCCGGCGGACGGATTGGATTCGGTCACGCCGACGATGACGAACTGCTTCGGACCTTTGCCGGCATCGGCCTTGACCGTCGAGCCGACCACGACCACGCCGCCGGATTTCGCGCCGTCAGCGATGACCACGGCATTTTCGAGGATTTGGCGGATTTCTTCAATCCGGCCTTCGTTGATGGACTGGGCTTCTTTGGCGGCGTCGAATTCGGCATTCTCGGACAAGTCGCCCTGCTCTTTGGCTTCTTTGATGCGGTGAGCTATTTCCGGGCGCTTAATGTCGGTCCGTTCCGAGAGTTCGTTCTTGAGCTTCTCTAGGCCTTCCTTGCTAAAATATTGGTTCTGCATCCCGCACATAACGAGCACCGGGCTTGCTGTCTCGCTAAATGTATAGCTAGGTACAGTGTCCAATACTCACTAAATTATTATATTAAATCTTGATTCGCCATCACACCAGAGACATGTGTTCGTTATGTGCGGGATTTGTGATGTCCAACTATACTACGATTATAGCCATCCCGCAAGATTGTGTTGATAACCTATACCAGCAGGTTAATGACTGGCTGACGCCGTCTGGCCAAAGTACCATTTCAGGACATTATTGGCGGCAACGATGGCCAAGCCTTCGCCTTTTGGATTCTCGACCAAGATCGTCATGGCAATCTGGGGATGATCGAACGGGGCAAAAATAGTGAAGAGGGAATTAATCTGCTGGCCGTTCACGACCTGGGCCGTGCCGGTCTTGGCGCCGGCCGTCACGGGCAAATCTTTCAAGAGGGTCGCCGTGCCGGACAAAATCGTCTCGCGCATATCGTCTTTAATGATGGCCAGATTTTGGTCGCTGAAAGGCATCTTCCCGACAACTTTGACGCCGAAAGTCTGCAGAGTGTTTTTATTATTATCGACGACGCTGTTCGCCACGCGGGGCTGATAAATCGTCCCGCCGTTCGCGATGGCGGAAATATAAGTATTGAGCCAGAGAGGCGTGACCGTCAAATCGCCTTGGCCGATGGAAGTATTATACGTGTCGCCTTGATACCAAGGCTCGCTCCGAGTCTGTTGTTTCCAATCCGGCGTGGGCACAAAACCATGGCCTTCGCTGGGCAAATCGATGCCCAAAATTCTATCGACGAAACTGGTTTTAAAATACTGAACCATCTTATCGATGCCGAGACCGACGATACTGCCAAAGCCCCCGCCGACGGTGGCGAAGAAAATATTGCAGGAATTGGCAATCGACCGGCGTAAATTAAATGGGCCATAGTCTTTCCGCCAATTATTAAAAGTATAAGTCACGCCCGGGCTGAATGGATTAGGAATAGAAATACTAATGCAGTCCTGAATCGTCGTCTCCGGCGTAATCACGTGCTCCTGCAAGCCCATCAGCCCCATGAAGGGCTTGATGGTCGAGCCCGGATTGTAGGTGCCGCTGATGACGCGGTTAAACAAAGGCCGGCCGGGATTTTGAAAAATCGAGTCATACTCTGCCGGAGACAGGCCGTTAGAGAAAACGTTGTTATCGAATCCCGGAAAGCTGACCATCGCCAAAACCGCGCCCGTCTGGGGATTTTGAACAATCGCCGCCCCGCGGGTTAAGCCGGCCCCGGCCAAAATATTATGCAGTTCATTGTAGAGGTGTGTCTGGAGATCGGAATCAATATTCAGAACGATATTGCCGCCATTCTTCGCGTCGACGTTTATCGTGTCGGCCGTATCTCCGAAAAATATCCGCCCATGCTCGCCCCGCAATACCGATTCGTATTGCGCCTCAATCCCGAGCCGGCCGATAGTATCGGCGGACGTATAGTAGGCATCCTTCGCCAGGTCGTCCTTATTCACTTTGCCGACATACCCGAGCACCGTCGAGAACTCGGGGCCGTTAATATACACTCGCTGAACATCGGGAATAATATAGACGCCCGGAGCCTTGAGGCCTTGAATGGCTAGAATCTGATTTTTCGGGAGGTTATTGGCAATGAAAAACACATTCGCCTGCTGGGCTTGGTTGTTAAGCGCGGCGCCAAGGGCATCAGCACTCGTACCCAAGGCGCTGCCAAGCCGGTCAAGATTAAGCGTGCCATTCTTCAGGGCGGTTTTAATTTCTTTAGAAACGCCGACCACGTCAAATTGGGGCACGTTCTTGACTAAAGGCTGGCCGCTCTGGTCAAAGATAATTCCCCGGGCCGGCGGAATAGAAAAATTAGCGGAACGATTCTGGAACGCGAGGCCTGAATAGTACGCGTATTTAATAACGCTCAAATTCGCGCTCACCAAAAATATCAATCCCAACAGACCGGCGACGCCCCAAAATATCGCCCGAAATACGCCGGGCCGAATCGGCCGTTCAATATCCGAAAACGCGCTATCGCCGTCCAAAAGAGTTTCTTCGGGCGTAACGACATCGTCTTCAATGTGAATATAGTATTCTTTAGGCATGATTAATATTTCGTGCGGAATAAATAAAATGAAATATAAAAAGTATCACAACGAGCTCAACCGTGACAACACAGAATATTACGGGCGAGCGGACAATCTGAAACAAAGTGGCCGGGGAAAGACCCGGTTCATACGCGAAACGGCTTATTGCCCACGAGGCGCTTTCGCCAAGAAGAAAAAGGGCCAGCCCAAATAACGTAAACGGCGCCAGAACCGGCCAGGAATCGTTCTCGCTCACCGGCTTCATATTTAAAAATCTATTTAAAAGATGCCAACCCCAGGCCAGCACCAGCCATGCCCCGATAATCGTGCCGAAATATATTCCCAGCATCAGCTCGGTCAGGCCGGCGAGGACTATCCCCAGACCGATGACCCAGCGCTGAATGCCAAAAGTTATCGCCAGAGCCGCTAAAAATACCATGACGCCCAGTCCGGCCGGCCGGCCGGTCAGCGCCGGCAAGACAATCCCGTCAACGACAAGGACGGCAAGCCAGACACCGATAATGGCGATGCGCTTCATCCCGTAGGAAATGCTACAGTCCATCCACCATTGAAAGGCGATGGGCTGTTAGCATTTGTTTTATTGATAATTATCATTAACATGTTAGTGGCATTTCTGACGGGATTCATGGCTGGATGACAACGACCGGTCCCTGCCCGGGCTGAATCGAAGGATTAATATTTACTTTTTTAAAAAGCTGGGTGTCGTTATTCTCCACCCGCCGGACCACGCCAACCACCAGGCCGGCCGGAATCAAATCGTCGCCGGTCGTAACAATCGTATCCCCTTCCGAAATCGTATCGGCTTGGGTAACCAATTCGAAGTTCAGGCCATCGGCCAGCGCGCCGTGAGCGATACCGCTCGTCTGGCCGCTTAAAACCCGAGCGGTGACGGAAAAGGCCGGATCCGTAATCAGCATCACTTGAGCCGACGTCGAAAAAACCGCGCTGACTTTGCCGACGAGCTCGCCGGCCGGCGAAATCACGGTTTGACCGGCCGCCACTCCATCCGCCGCGCCCTTATTAATTAGGGCGTGGTAGCCGTCAGGCGCGAGCGAAATATCAAATATGCCGGCCGGCAACAAATGGCGTTTCAAACGAGTCGCGAGGCCGGCGGTTTTTTTCAGCGCGTCGTTTTCAGCTTGAAGCGATTCAATCGTCGCCGCGGATGATACGGAGCGGGCGGCCAAATCCTGAAGCCGGGCATTCTCGGCGGATAAATCTTTCCATTGCTTAATATATCCGAACCATTCTCGGGCTTGGCCAGCCACGTCAAACAGCGCGGCGGCGGCGGATGTCCCCGGCGCATACTGGCGGCGCACGGCGTGGAGCGCGAGCGCATTCAATACGACCAGTCCCGCGAGCACGAGCGCCGCGACAAATAAAAATTTAGAAATACCTTCATTGCGCATTGTTAAAATAAATTATCGCTTTGCGTGGACAGGAGCACCGACCGGAGTTCATCGAGATGCTCAAGGACAAATCCGCAGCCTCGCGCTACCGCCGTCAGCGGATCGTCGACGATTTTAACCGCTAATTTTGTTTCATGAGCAATCAGGTCATCCATCCCTTTCAATAGCGCCCCGCCGCCGGCCAGATAGATATGCCGATTCACTAAATCGGCCGTCAGTTCCGGCGGAGTTTCTTCGATGGTGTTCTTAATAGCGGTGACGATGCTCTTCACCGACCGCTGCATCGCAGTGCGAATTTCTTCCGAGGTCACGGCGACTTCCTTCGGCAAACCCGAAACCAAATCCCGGCCTCGGACCCGGCCTTCCAACTCTTCGGCCATGGGATAGGCGGAACCCAGATGAATTTTTAAATTTTCGGCCGTGGCTTCGCCAATTAGTAAGTTTCGCTCTTGGCGCATATAGCGCAGAATATCATCGGTAAGCTTATCGCCGGCAATTCGGAGAGACCGCGAAGCAATCATTCCGCCCATCGAAATCACCGCCACTTCGGTGGTGCCGCCGCCCATATCCACAATTACGTTTGCGACCGCTTCTTGAATCGGCAACCGCGCGCCAATCGCCGCCGCCATTGGTTCTTCAATTAAATAGACTTCGCGGGCGCCGGCGCTATAGGCCGCGTCTTCAACCGCCCGCTTCTCGACTTCGGTCACGCCCGACGGCACGCCAATCACCACGCGGGGACGAGGCAGTAAGGAAAATCGCCCTTGGTGAACTTTATCGATAAAATATTTCAGCATCTGCTCGGTCACTTCAAAATCCGAAACCACGCCGTTCACGAGCGGACGAGTAACGGTGATATAGCCCGGCGTCCGGCCGACCATCGTCCGGGCTTGAGTGCCAATCGCCAGAATCTTTCCGGTTTTTTGATTTAAAGCGACAATCGACGGTTCGTTGATGGTGATGCCTTTGCCGTGGACATACACCAGCGTGTTCGCCGTGCCCAGGTCGATGCCGATGTCTTGCGACCAAAAACTAAACAATTTATTAAGCATAATGAGTTTGTATTAGATACCTTAGCCAGGTAGTGAAAGTTGCTGAATATCTTCAGCGACTTTCAGTCGCAACAGCAACTTCTACTATCCTGGTTAGGATATCAGAAAAAGTCCAGTAAACAAGTTGACAAAAAAAGATAAAACGGCTCACCGAGTCACGCAGGAGCGTGATGGTAAGCCGTTCATTGACCACGGATGATTCCGTCCAAGGTTGGTATCTGCGCTCTTGCCATGCGCTTCTCGATGCCGTCCAAGAATTTTTCCAGTTTGACTGGCCGGTCTTGGGCTCTTCTCAAGTACATAACCAGAAAATGATCGAGAACCTCCGGCCGCTTGTCGCCTTGAGAATAATCAAGAAAAGCTTTCATCACTGCATCAATTGACCGCTTTGGGTGATATACAGCCGCCTTGATTACTGCTTGATGGCGCTTCCAAGGCATTCCGTCAACACCAGTTTTCTGGATCTTTACCGTCTTTTGAGCAGCTAGGGATGAGAATAACTCAAGGAGCAAACCTTGCTCTGGTTCCCTAGGTGCTGGGGGTAGGGTTATGTCGTCAAAGAGCAGGAGTTGGAAATCCCGCGGCGTTGTCTCAGGCATCGCGAAACCTCCTTGCCTATCTTCCTATCATATTGAGATAGCGCGTCAAGAGGTGCCAGGCATTGATAACGCCCATTTTAATTTTGTGGATGCGAGATGGCGGCTTTGGCAATGGCGTGATTGAAACGCTCGAAAGTGGAGTTGGTTTGATTCGATAATGAATTATTTTCGGCGGAGCAATGACCGCCATGAGCGGATTCGGCGTTGGTTCAAAACTTGCGCTGGGCGTCGCTTCGGGCGTCGGGCTGAATGACGGCGAGGCAGTCGGCGACGGATTCGGCGTTTCAAAAGAATCCGAAGCAAGCGGATTATCGCTCTCGGACGCGATTAGGATATCCGGTATTGGGGCCAGCGTATCAAATGGAGTAGCCGTCGGCATCGGGACAAACGCATTCGCCGATTGAGATGCGGGTGTATCATAAATTGGAGCCGGTGATACCGAAAATTCTGGTGTTGGCGAAAGAGCAACTGTCGCGCTCGCGGAAGCATCCGGCGAAATTATGTCTGACGGCAATGGCGTCGGAGTTATAACGGAAGAATCAGACGGAGTTGGCGTGAAAGTCGCAGTCGGTATCGCATAATTTATAGTAACACCAATATAGTCATGGAACGTTTTTAAATTAGCGACCGCGCCAAGCGACGCGTTGCGATAAGCCAAAAATCTTATTTTCAATCCGCTTAATTGGGCTGGGGATGAAATAATTCCTGCGATATCTTTTGTTTCTGAAATTTCTCCGGCCGAACCGGTTTTTGACGGCAATGATATCGGGACGTCCTGAAACACGCTACCATTCCAAACTTCAAGCTTTGCTCCACTCAAAGTCGCTTGAGTATAATATTCGTGAGTGACAGTGACTGATGACAGGACCGCCCCGGCCGGCACGCTCGGCGCGAACGTAAATTCCATATACTTGCTCTCGTCATACCCGCCGGCAATCGGCCAATTGGCGCTGGTGCCGTTCCGCTGATTATCGCTCGCGCCTAATTCCAAAATTTCCGAAGCCGAAAAAACTTTCGCGGCGGTACCCGTACTATCAGTCCCGGACACGACATTAAACGTCACTGCCGTATCGCTCTTCACCCTCTGGCTGAAAATAAAAAGTCCGGCACAGGCCAGACTTACCGCCATAACTGCCGAGAGGCGCTTATTCATACCTTAATTATTCAAAAAACTCTTTCATTTCGTCAACCATCTCCTGTGTTTAACTTTTAAACACTTCTACCTTGTTAACTGCTTTAAAATAGTAACAATTGGTAACTTTTTAAAGCAACTAAAGTTCAAAGTGTTTTTTGACTTCTGATTCTTTTGAACCAAGATGTTCTGTGACCAACACATCAACATGGTCAATTAGATCAAGTTCTTGACACCAATCGCCGATTTCTTTCTCACAAGGGTATGGAAAAACAAACACACTCTTCTGAATCATATAACAACCTATATATTTTAATTTTCTTCTAAACGCTTGGCGTTGTTTTTCCATGTTCGAAGGAATGTCAAAAAGTATGAGCCGCCATTTTTTATCCCAAGGACCATGACGAAATCTAAAATATTTATACTGTGCACGAGTAAGCCACGATTTTCCTTTATCAGTAAACAGGTAGTGCCCGTCTTTTAATCTAATTACACCCCGAACCTCCAAATTTTTAAGACCGTTATAAATCGCCCTACTGCCTAACGGAGATTTATACAATGACTGATAAACACCCTTGGGTCTAAAAGGGGCATTTTTATGAATGGACTCTAAAAAATCAACGAAAAAATGTATAAAATTTTTATTTGTCATATATCCCTAACTCTCTGCTTTATAATAGTACCAATTGGTACTATTATAAAGCAGAGAGTTTATTTTAATTCTTCTAATAGATTATCCTTTTTGATGATTCGGGCTTCTTTTTCTGTTCGTCTCTTAATTTCTATCTCATCAGAATCCATACGACCACTAATAACTAGTCTGCAAGGGCAGCCGAGCAGGTCAGCATCGGCAAACTTTTCTCCGGCAGATTTATCTTCGCGATCGTCATAAATAACCTCAACACCAGAGGCGGTCAATTCTTCATAGACACCCTCGGCTTCAGAGTTTTTTCCGATAGAAATAAGGTGGGCTTTGAAAGGCGCGATTTCTTCAGGCCAAATAATACCTTTATCGTCATGAGACACCTCAACAACCGTGCCCATCAGCCGACTAAGTCCAATGCCATATGAGCCCATAAAGACCAGCTTTTTAGCTCTATCCTCGTCAATAAAATTTAAATTAAACGGTTCTGAAAATCTCGTTCCAAGAGTAAAGATATTACCGACCTCAATTGCTTTTTTTTCTTCAAAATCTTCCCCCAGGCCCAAATCTTTTTTAATGTCCTCGGTAAAGATTTCCTTGTTTATGGCAGCGCGTCCTTCTTTCATTTTTAATCCTTCGCCATAATCATTTTTAGAAATATAAATAATGTCTTCTCCTGAATCACAAAGAGT
Source organism: Candidatus Yanofskyibacteriota bacterium (assembly GCA_003151795.1). Lineage (GTDB taxonomy): Bacteria > Patescibacteriota > Minisyncoccia > 2-02-FULL-40-12 > GWA2-44-9 > 2-01-FULL-41-21. The sequence goes on from PLYL01000012.1 coordinate 26,116, forward strand.
CTGGAACTCATGAGAAAATTTTGAAAACGTTCCGCCGGACGCAAAAGTCAAATAGGTTTTTTCTCCAATACCAACTCGGTTAAAAATATTTTTGTATGCTTTAATGGCTTCTTTTTGGTAGAAGTTATTATGTTCATTTTCGTTTTTAGAAAATGAATACATGGCTTTCCAATAAAATTCCCTCCCTCTCAAAATACCAGATTTGCTTCTGGTTTCATTTCTGAAAATTTCTTTAAAGTCATACAAATACATCGGCAGGTCTTTGTATGAACTCACATATTGCTTCAGAATATTTGAATAAGATTCCTCGTTGGTAAATGACAAGCCAGCTTCGCCGCCATTCTTGAGTTCTGTCTTGAACCAACTGTCTACCACTTCATCGCTCCATCTATTTGATTTTTCCCACACTTCTTTGTTTTGAAGCACGGATGTCTTCATTTCTATACCTCCAATTTTATTCATTTCTTCTCTAATTATATCTTCAATCTTCTTTATGACCCTTAAGCCAAGAGGAAGATATGAATACACTCCCGCCATCTCTTTGTAAACAAAACCCCCACGAATAAGGTATTGAGCATTAATTGCCGCCTCTTCCGCTGGGGCGTTCTTTAATGTTCTGGTGAATAATTGAGTAAATTTCATTTTATTTTATAAAAAACTTACTGATGTCTTTGTAGGTGACGTAGAGCATCAAGGCGACGAGGAGATAGAAGCCGACCATGTTGATCCAGGATTCGACGCTTTTGTGGACCGGCGAGCCCTTGGCCTTTTCGATAATCAGCATCAGCACCCGACCGCCATCAAGAGCGGGGAACGGAATGATATTTAGCACGGCGAGGTTGATTGATATCATCGCCACGAACTGCAAGAGGTAGTTAAATCCCACTCTGGCCGCGGCGCCGGTCAGGGTCGCGATGCCAATCGGCCCGGAAACGTCTGCAATCAATCTACCATGGATAAACAGAGTTTCCAAAAGCGCGTAGTAGCCCTGGACCGTGGCGATAGTCAAAAACGCCGCATCAGAAATCCCCCGCCAGATGGCTTCGTACCACGGATACGCGATGGTCCCCGTCAAAGCTAATGAAATCCCAATCGCGCCTTGGCCTTCGGGCGGATTGACTCGCGGAGTTAAAGTTTTTTCCACGACGCCGGTTCCGCTCTGAATCTCCAGAGTGAGTGATTGCCCCAAATGCGAGGCGACGGCATCTTGAACATCTTTCGTAGTTTTGATAGGTACGACTGAACCGTTTTGTTTGTAGCCTTCAATGGTATCGAGAGGCTGAAGACCGGCGGTTTCGGCGGGACTGCCGGCCGTTACGCTCACAATCTGAACTTTGACGTCTTTCGCCGAACCGGCTTGATCATCGATGAGACCAATGCGCAGGCCGAAGAAATTAACAATCATAAGCAGAAACGCGGCCAACAGAAAATTCATAATCACGCCCGCGACCAAAACCAGGAACCGATTAACGAATGACGCCGAAGCGAAACTTGTGGGCGCTCTGGTATCGCCGTCTTCGCCCAGAATCTTCACGAATCCGCCAAACGGAATCCAATTGATTGAATAGATGGTCTCGCCCTTTTTCCAGCCGTATAATCTTGGTGGAAACCCGAACCCAAACTCCTCCACCTTCATCCCCGCCCGCTTCGCGAACACAAAATGCCCAAACTCATGCACGAGTACGAGTACTCCGATAACGATAATAAAGATAATAGCGGTCAGCATTAGCTGGTCATCAATTCTTGTTCTTTTTTCTTGACCATCTCGTCGATTTTTTTGTGGAGGTCGTCGACGATTTTTTGGAGTTCGTCTTTGGCTTTGAAAGCTTCATCTTCGCGGGCGGTTTTATCTTTGACGGCATTTTGGACTTTCTTCAAAATGTCTTCACGAGTCTGGCGGATACGGACGCGGACGCCTTCCATTTTCTGATGGAGAATTTTGGTAAATTCCACGCGGCGTTCTTGGCTCAAAGCGGGAATCGTGAGGCGGATAGCATGGCCGTCATTGGCCGGATTCAAACCCAGCGAGCTGTCACGGATGGCTTTTTCAATCAACGGCACGACCGCAGTGTCCCAGGGCTGAATGACAATCACCCGCGGTTCCGGCGCGCTGATGCTGGCAAGTTCTTTGATGCGCGAACGAGCCCCCAAATACTCAACTGGGATATCTTCGACAAGCGAAGGGCTGGCCCGTCCGGTCCGAATCGAACCAGCCTCGGTCTTGGCCATTTCTAAAGCCGAATCAAAATCTTTTTTCCTAGATGCTATTAATTCCTTGTACATTTAAATCTATTCTATAAGTTAATCAAGGTATTTTCAAGGAGAGCGCGGTGGTTGTATTGGGGCTGATTGAGGTACTGATGGAGCATGAGAAGTTGAGTCAATACATGATGAGCGTTTGGGAGTGCCGCACGGTTGGCGTAGGCCCAGGCGAGCCAGTAGTTCACCTGCTCTTGATAGGGCTGTTTTTCAAATAAAGTTTTAGCAAAGAGCATCCGTTCAGCCAGCGGACTTTTCAAAATCGCGCCAAAGTCACTGATAGCTTGTTTAATATCTTTTATGTTTCCTGTCTCGGCCGCGGTAACAGTCCAGCCAATCCGGCCCCGAGCTAAAGCCGTGACCAGTTCTTGATCAGTTTTAGATAATTTGGCCGTCGCAAGCGATTGAGCGACAACCTTGTCAGTGTGAGGCAAAAAAGAAATATGCTGGCCACGCGAGCTGATGGTCGGGAGCAATTCTTGGGGTTGGCTCGTGATTAATGCAAAAATAACTTTGCCCGTCGGCTCTTCCAGAAGTTTCAAAAACGCGTTCGACGCTTCGGGCGTCAGCCGGTGTGCGTCATCTACAATCACAAGCTGATACGGGCCATAATACGGCCGAAGCGAAAGGAATGTTTTTAAATCGCGAATGTCTTCGATATATATTTTGGTTTCATCTTCGGCGATGCGTGGTGCTATTATAAACAAATCAGGGTCAGTGGCATCGAATTTATCCCGCTTGTTTACGAGCGCAAATAAATCCTGGGTGAATAATTTCTTCCCAATCTGCTCGGGCCCTTGAAAAATATAGGCGTGCGACAATGCGCCTTGAGTAATCAGGCTTTCAAATGTCTTCTTCTGTTGTGCAAATCCGGTTACTCGCCAAGCCATAAAATCAGGTGTTAGGAATCTAGGGATTAGGAAGCTAGCAAAACCGACGCAATATTTTTCGCGGCTTCCGGCTTAGCGAACGTTTTAATTTTTTCGCTGATGGCCTGGTAGCGAGCGGTCTCGAGGAGTTCTTGGATTTGGTTCACGATGATATGGGGCGTGATGTTAGCTTCTTCGATGACTACCGCGCCGTATTTTTCAAATTCAATGGCATTGCCGATTTGGTCGCCCCGGCTTGAGGCTTTAGAAAGCGGAATGATAATCGCGGGCTTCCCGAGAGCGGAAATTTCAAACAAATTGGAAGCCCCGCCCCGAGAGATTATGATATCGGCGGCGGCGTAAGCATTGCCCATGTCTTGCGGATTCAGAAAGGGATATAAACGATAGTTGGCGCTAATCATGGGGCCGTACGATTTTTCGCCTTCCTTAGCATATTGATCGATGATTGCTTTTACGGCCGCGTATTGAGACTCGCCGCTCTGATGAATGACCTGGAAGTTTTGAACTAACTGAATCAGCGCTTCGAGAATAGCGTCATTAACCCGCTTGGCGCCCTGACTGCCGCCGGTAATTAAAATAGTTTTCTTGTCCGCCCGAAAGTTAAACTGCTGAAGAGCCGCAGCTTTATCTCCGGTTAGCAATTCGGGTCGGACGGGATTGCCGACTAGAATTGCTTTGCCATTCTTAAAATATTTGGCGGTAGATTCAAATGAAATAAAGACCGCGGTCGCGAGCTTGCTGATAAATTTATTAGCCAGCCCCGGAACAGAATCCGATTCGTGAGTATAGACAGGAATCATATAAAGTTTAGCGACCAGAGCAGGCGGAAGAGACGCATAGCCGCCTTTCGTAAACATCACGTCGGGCATATATGAAAATAAAATCCAAAGTGATTGAAAAAAACCGGCGATGGTCTGAAACGGCGCCAAAAGAGTCCAGAGACTGAAATAACGGCGGAGTTTGCCGGCCTGGATTGTTTTATACGGCAACCCGGCCGCGGCCGACGCGCTGGCGAGAAATGGACCATTGCCAAGCATCATCAGCTCAACGCTTGGGTCCGCCACACGCAAAGCCTCCGCCACCGCCATCAGCGGAAAGACATGGCCCCCCGAGCCGCCGCCGACTAATACAATTCGTTTAGGCATAAGATTACTTAAGCGCGTCTTCTTCTTTTAGTAATTGTAACTTTTTACTGGCACCGGACGCAAATCCGCCGATGGAGCCATCGGACTTAATAACGCGATGGCAGGGCACATTACCGCCAAGCCGAAAAGAAAATGGGTTCTTATTTAACGCGTTGCCAACGGCTCGGTAGGCCTTGGGCTGGCCGATTCCAATCGCGACTTGTTTGTAAGCCAGCGTCTTCCCCTTTGGAATTTTGCGGACAAAGTCGTAAACTTTTTTCTGGAATGGAGTAACGGCGACTGATTGACTTTTCATAAGGATTTGGTATTAAATGTGGGGAAGGGAGGCATTATGCGCAAATTAGGACTTGTACTAGGGTGCTTTGTTCGGCTAATGAGGATCTGTCCCGATCGGGCTGCTACTTTGCTTGGGGGGTTCGTCATTGCCACGACTTGGACCGGTAATCATTTCTTCGCGACCAGTGCCTGGCCAGCTATGTTCACTGTGTTGGCAAGCGCAGCGGCGGGATACTTGGCCGACGGAAATCTCATTCAACCAACGACTGATTCGTTTGAGCGGAGTCGCCAGAGATTTGCTGACCGTTTCAGACTCCTTTGCTATGGCACTGGCATCACGTTCGGACTGTTCTTGGTGAGTCTCCTCATTGCTCACCCCCGGCTCGAGTTCACTGAATTCGCAATGTTCGCTGGGTTACTGGTTGCTGTGCCGCTTGTGGGTTGCTACGGACTCGCCCGATTCGTGCACTTCAAGTTCCTTTCGACCTAGTTTTTCAGCGCAAAGTGCCTCACCGAGCGCCGGTCCCCAGCCGGCGCTTCTTATTTTTTTAAAACCTATTTCAAGGCTAGCATTTTTTATAAAAAACAAAAGCGCCGCGGATGGGGTGTGCTCCAGTATCATCCGATACTTAGAGCACCCCGTTCACGCGGCGCGGCGCAGAAGACTCGCAATGAGCCTTTGTATAAGCGAAGGATTCTCGCGAGGATGGAGTCTCCGGTACTCCGCAAGATCCGTTCTGTCGCCTGTTACCGGGTTGGCTATTGCAAAGCCAGACGGTTGGTCCGGATCTGGAATCATCCTTTGATCCAGAATTGCTTCTGACACGTCGTCGGAACGATGAACTTCGGTCAAAGTACTACCTGCTCCTTTCTGTAACGTAGATACTACCATAAGAGAGGCTATGGGTCAACTAAGCTAGACTGTCTCCTTTGGTTCCGGTTTGACTTCGCCGCGCGGGACTTTGGCCCGGATATCGCTGTAAATTCTAATTTGTTGAGAACCGCCAACTAAAGCCAGGATGCCGGCGATTACGAAAATCACGGAGAAACCAAAATGTTGAGCCAGAATACCGCTCAAGGCCGCCGCGCCAGCGCCGGCAATGCCAATGGCCACGGACTCAATCGCCCAATCAATATTCTCATGATATTTATCAAGATGGCGAGAGAAAATAGCCTGCCACGGCGGAACTGTGAACGCGGTACCGATGCCATAAATCGCGCTGATAATATACAGATGGGCCGGCGTGGTAGCGATAAGATACATGAACGGAATCACGGCGACGAGCATTGTCCCCAATATCATCGCATAGAAATCGTCGTACTCGCCGTGATTCCGATCGAGATACGCGGCCACGGGAATTTCGAACAGCACTTTGAATATTTGGACTATGGCGGCCGCGAAACCAATGACTTCAAGATTGCCGTTCGAAATCTGGCGCGTGACGAAGATGGCAAAGACCGGCGCGAAGATACTAAACCCGGCGTTGATAAAAAAATCTCCGAGAACCAGAGACCGAATGACATGATTGATACGCATGCAGAGTTTTCTAAGTTCTAATTACTAAATTCTAAATCCTATAGTTGAGGCATGCCCCAACCAGAAGCATTATCGTCTCCGATCGGAAGAATGTCTTGCGAGAATTGATGCAACAGTTCGCGCGTGGCTTCGGCGGGGTGGTCGGCATCAGCCTGCCATTCTTTGGCAACCAGCCCGGCGATGTGGGCGGCGGCCATGGAAGTGCCGGATGAAGTCATGTAATAACCATTGTTGGCGGTGGATTCTATATTTACGCCCGGCGCGACCAGCTCGAGATCGCCGGCGTCCTTGGTATATGAAGTAGAGGCTTCGTTGTTGCCTCGGGCGCTCCAATCCGGCACCGCTAGGGTGCCGTCGACCGCGCCGACGCTCACGACATTTATATTTGAAGCCGGATAATCAATACTGCCCGTATACGGACCGTCATTCCCCGCCGCACCGACCACTATCACATCCTTGCCGGCGGCGTACGAAATGGCGTCATCAATCAGCGAGTTTTCCGAATCAGAACCTAGACTCAAGAGAATTATATTAGCGCTGTTATCGGCACCGTAATAAATCGCGGCGGCGACATCATCGGCGAAGCACGTCCCGTCATTGGCGCAGACTTTATAAATCATTAAATTGGCTTGGGGCGCGACGCCGTAAATACCTTTGCCGGCTGGTCCGGCGTTGCCGGCAATGACCCCGGCGACCAGAGTCCCGTGGCCATTTTTATCATCGCAACTATTTTTTAAAAATGAATCAACTCCGGAGAAATCATCGCAAGCCGTCACCTGGCCCTTCAAATCCGGATGCGCAACGAGCGCTCCCGTATCCAAGACCGCGACATTAACTCCATCGCCGCCGGATGGCAGAGCGCTATTAAGCGTATCGCCATAAATAGCTTTGATCCCCCACCCGATCTGGTTGAACGGCGTTTTGGCCAGAGGCTTTGTGGCGGTTTTCTTGGTGGTCGTTGCGACGGCCAAGATGTTGAGTCTCTTTACCGGCGTCACTTCAATGCCAAAAACTTTGGCCACATTTAACTGCCAACCCGATAAATCGGCGGTGAATCCGGAATCAAAAATATTCCGCGCTTGAAACGATTTTTCCCAGAACTGCGAGGTGGATTTTACGAAATAGCGGCTATCGGTTCCAGCGGCTTGGACACTCGATGCCGTCGCTAAAAACAAGGTAAAAGCTAAACAAACAAAGGCTTTCTTTGTATTCATAATTGTACTGTCCAGTATAGCATATCGGGAGCAATAGGGACAATCCACAGGGTCGCTCGGCAGTCGCCATTTTCTTCAGGCTTCCGCTCGGGCTAGCTCTATTATTTGTTGATTAATTTTCCTGACCAGCCGAAGCAACTCCTGTCGGGCCATGCGGCTTTCAGCCGTTCCCGACATCCTCGGGCTGGTACCCATGAAAATAACATCAAAAATACTGAGCTAGCAACCGATTGTGCAGATTGAAGAAAATGGCGACAGCCTCGCTTGATTTGACCAAACACGATAAATAAAGTATGCTATTTTTAAAGGTGGTTTATGGCTCAAACAAGTAGCGTTGAAAAGACAGAGAGAACGGAGATGTTCGAGGCTTTTATCAAGTTAGCAGAGGAGGTTTTCTCTAATGCCACCAAGCACAGGCTCGAGCTGCCAATCGGAATGGGTCGTCTCGAGGCGGTGCTGGCGCTGATTGAGCGGGCTGACTGGTCGCCCGAGCAGCGCGCAAAACTTCTCGGACTGCTCGCGAGGCTGGACGAATATACCTATGAGAATTTGCAGTTCGAGGAGACAGCCAGAATAGTTCATCCAGTCTTCCTTGAACTTCAAGCCGGGGAGTAGTCCGTGAAAGGGTACGCGTGTTACACGCTCCCACGCGGACTCTTTTGTTTAACAGACACTCCTTGATATCCAAAATCCAAATGGTGAAAGCGGGGACTAAGAGATTTTTCACATTCCGACTGACGTCGAATGTCTCTTGCTAAAATTTTGGAAAGAATGCCAGTAACAAAAAGGAATCCCGAAGCGAAGCGTAGGGAAAGCTGGCGTTTTTGTTCGGTATCTCTGACAAAATTTTAGACAAGAGGACCGACGGAAGGAGATGTGAAAAATCTCTTAGCTCCGCTTTCTATGACAAAAATTTGTCGATGCCGTCTTTTAATAGGTCGCCGAGGTCGCGGAGATGTTCCATGGCGGTGAGAGATTGGATGAATTTGGACTTGAAAATCATATTACCGACATAAGCTAAAATAATCGCGCCGGCCAAGAAGAGTGCGATATAAGCGATGTTGTTCACAAAGGAAACCGCCCGATACCCTTTGCCAAAGACGTAACCGACGGTAAAGGTAATCGCGACCCAGCCGAGGCCGCCGATGAAATTATAGAGTGAGAATTTTCTAAAATTGTATTTAAACGAACCGGCCATAATCATGGTGGCGATGGTGAGAGACCAGGTTAATTTGGTGAAGATAATGGCCCGCCCGCTATAACGCTGGAAATAACGCTCGACAGTCTCGATAACCTTTCGGCTCTTCGGGTCTTTTCGGCCCCATTTATCGATTGGCTTGGCTCCGCCGAAATAGCCGACGGCATACCAGCCCCAGCCATTAAAAAAGTCTCCGACAATGCAAATTAAAACTGCCGGAATTATGGCAATAGTGCCGAGAGAGGCCAAAAATCCGGCCAGGATAATAGTATTAAAACCTTCGATAAATGTGGCGATGAGCAGGAATAAATACCGGTAATGGACGAGGATGGGGAAATTGTCCTGAAGAGAATCTACAATCGATGAAAAGAAATGCATCCCGTCAGAAGCAATGCAAACCCTCCATCGTATTGAGACGACGGAAAGTAGCACAGATGTTAACTATTGTTTTTATGTTCGCGGACCCGCTAGGGTTGCTTCGTACGGGATGCATGCTATAGATACTGCTTTAAAATCTTAAAATCGGCAAGCAAGGTTTCTTTTAAATGCTGGTTATAAATTGACGCCGCCGGATGATAGAGTGGTACAACCAGCACCGGTCCATATGAAGCTTGGGCGGTTATACTCGCGCCGTGCAACGCGCTAATCGGTTTTAATTCTTGCTCGAGGCCGAACTTGCGGATGATGTATTCCATCGAGAATCTGCCCAGCGTCGCGATTATTTTTGGTTGGATAATATCAATCTGCCGGTCTAAGAACGGGCCATAGGCCGCAATCTCCTCGGGCAACGGATCGCGATTGCCTGGCGGGCGGTCTTTAACGATGTTGGTGATATAAACCTCGGGCCGATTGATGCCGACCGAGACCAGCAATTCGTCGAGTATCTTGCCTGCCGCTCCGGCAAACGGCCGGCCCGTGGCGGCTTCATTCTTGCCCGGCGCTTCGCCGACAAACATTATCTTCGCCTGATGGCTCCCCTCCCCGATCACTGGAAAAACGCCATTTTTCACCCGCTCGGCATAGAGCGGTGATGATTTGAGCGCCAATACCTCATCCTTTATCGCTCGCAATAACTCATCTCGATTATCCATTTATAGATGGTAAACAAAAAAGTATCATTTGAAAAGAATCTAGAACGCCGCTGACTTGGCCGAGTCCAAGGCA
>PLYL01000016.1:0-46603 GCA_003151795.1 Candidatus Yanofskyibacteriota bacterium
TTACCGATGTATCTCATCTTCTGCAGTGACAGTGTCACCACTCATGTCACCAAAAATGTCACCACTATAATAGCCTAAAACCTGCCTGCCGGCAGGCAGGTATAGCTTTTTAATCGATATTTTTATAGTGCCTGATTTTAGCCACGCCCCGCTCTTTGACGAATGACACCGAAACGACATCCATCTGCCAGGGCTGGTCGGCGGGATAGTGGTAATCCGAGAGATAAGTCCGGGCGATGCGCGCCATGCGATGGCGCTTGTCGGCGTTGACCCGAAGTTCGGGCTCAAAACCGGGAATGTCTTTTTTGCTGGCTTTAACTTCGACGAAAATAACTATTTCCTCTTTTTCGGCAATGACATCGATTTCACCCCAGGGCTTGCGGTAGTTGTGGCCCAGAATTTTATATTTTTTGGACTTTAAATATTCCGTCGCATAATGCTCGGCAAAAAATCCCAATTCGCTTGTTCCGTGACTGGTCATCCAGGTAGTAGAAATCCGACATCCGCCTCAGATTGTATCCGAAGGCAATGAATATCGAAATAATAATATTAAAAACAATAAACTATATATTACTAATATACGGCGGTTGATACAATCCGGTCGGATTTTCACTACCTGGCCATTGTGGATAGACGGGATTGCCACCATCGGTCAATTATGATACCTTCGGTGTACGTTCTCGCAGGAGGATTTTTCCGTCTCTAGGCCTATTTTAGCCCCAATCTAATTAAGACTACTCCCGCAAAAATAGTTCGCCGAGTTCAATCAGCTCTTCCTGCCTGCCGGCAGGCAGGTCGGCTTTTTTGGTCTCGTTTTGAGCATGTTTTTAAGTCAGAAAGAGTCGGCCTCACAGCCACTCTGGGAATCGTTTTAATACTCATAATCATTAAAGGGCCCGGTGTTGGCCAACCAGGAATCGTCGGCAATGTTGTGCGGCATTATACCGAAGAAACGTCAGCTTCTATCATCCCGGTTGCGACAAACCTTCAGCTGGCCGATATCAGCAGTCTTATGGGAACCGCCGGCTCGATCCCCATTCAACAAGACCAAGGAGGAGATTCGAGGCAGGGTACCCAGCCAAGCACCTACACAATCCAGGACAAGGACAGTACTATCCAAGCCATTGATTCGGTCTCAACGGATTATCTTGACAGCTTTAAAGCCGATCAGGTCGTCCAATATACCGTTCAGTCAGGCGACAGTATCGGTTCCATCGCCTCCGATTTCGGGGTCAGCGTCAACACTGTCATTTGGGCTAATAATCTAAAGAATCCAGACATCCTTAGTCTTGGCGAGGTGCTCAAAATCCCCCCGGTAACGGGTATCATCCACACCGTTCAAAATGGGGACACGGTTGCATCGATTGCCAAGAAATATAAAGCTGATTCTGGCAAAATCCTGTCTTTCAATGACTTAACGGATAATCAAGCTCTGCAAACTGGAAATGAGCTGATGGTGCCTAATGGGGAACTGTCCGGCCCTATCCCTTCCGTTAAATTAGCCAATAAAGGCTCTAGGGGTTCTGGAATTTATGTATCAGTCGGAGATGGCCAATGCGTGCCATTTGTGCAGGCCCACGGATTTTCCAATTTGCACGGAAATGCGTATCAATGGGCTGAATATATCAATTCCAAAGCCCCTGTAATCGGCGGAGTGGCAGTACTCAAGGGTGGGCGATATGGCCATGTCGCCTTAATTACCGCGATTAAGCCTGACAGTGTCCAAGTGGTGGAACAAAACTATTACGGTGCTTACATTATAGACCACCGTGAAATTTCCTTAAACGATAGATCTATCGTCGGGTTCATTCAGTAGGAAGACAAACTCTGCTCTTCGGGCCAAATCTTCAGTTTCGAATGAAACTACCGAGACTTTAATTACCTTCGCCCATTAACTTTTCATTAATTTTTAAGCTGATTGCCTCCGCGACATGATTGGGTTTAATAAGGTCTGATTGTTCTAAATCGGCAATGGTCCGCCCGAGCTTCTTAATTTTGTGATAGGCCCGCAGAGATAGCGACTTGGTCGCGACCGCGTTCTGGAGAAGTTTTTCCGCTTCCGGCTCTAACACGCACCACTTATCGATATTTCGGTAGGAAATCTCGGCATTAGTGAATATCTTTGAATTTTTAAATCTCGCCAGCTGGATCGCCCGGGCCGTGGTTACTTTTCCCCTGATTTCATTAAACTTTTTGACGGGCATTGGTTCCTGGGCGGTGGCGGCGGTTTCCCTCGGAACGTTGATTTGGATATCAATCCGATCCAAGAGGGGACCGGAGATTTTCTTTTTGTAACGAATGACGTTCATGGGCGAACAAATACAGTTGGCTTTTGGTTCGCCGTAATTACCGCAGGGACAAGGATTCATGGCTCCAACCAGCGTGAATTTGGCGGGCAATCGGATTGATCCAGCGGCTCGGGAAACTGTGATTAGACCTTCTTCGAGCGGTTCGCGCAGGCTTTCCAAAACATGGCGGGGAAATTCGGGTAATTCATCGAGAAACAAGATTCCGCGATGAGCCAGGCTAATCTCGCCGGGTTTAGGATTAGCCCCGCCCCCAACCATCGCTGGCGCGGAAGTAGTATGGTGCGGACTGCGAAACGGCCGGTCCGCCATGAGCGATGAGCCATTGACCAGGCCCATTGAGCTGTAGATGCGGGTTACTTCGATGGCTTCCGGAAATGAAAGATTAGGCATTAAATCTACCAAAGCCTTGGCCAGTAGAGTTTTCCCGGAACCGGGCGGACCGCTCATGAGAATGTTGTGCCCGCCGGCCGCCGCCACCGTGAGCGCCCGTTTGGCCGTTTCCTGGCCTTTAATGAGGCGGAATGCTTCACCATCGTCTTCGGAAACAACAGCCGTGGAAGCTTTGTATTTGGTCGGCTTTAAAGGTTTCATGCCGCTAAGATGGTCGATCAGCTCGGTGATACTGCCGACGCCAAAAACATTCAGCCCTTCGATAACTGAAGCCTCGCCGGCATTGGCAATGGGTACGATAATTTCTTTAAAACCTAGATTTTTAGCCAATATCGAGGCCGAGAGAACGCCATTGACCGGCTTGATGGCTCCGTTCAAAGACAATTCGCCCAAGAATATTTTATCGCCGGTATCAAATTTTACTTGTTCGGTTTCCAAGAGATACCCAACCGCGATGGGGAGGTCGTAGGCGGGACCTTCTTTGCGGATATCGGCCGGCGCGAGATTGATGATAATCTTCTTGTGTTTCGCGCTGGGCGGAATAAGGGCATTCGAGCGAATAGCCGAGGCGATTCTTTCTTTAGACTCTTGGACGGCCTTATCCGGCAGGCCGACAATATTAAAAGCGTGCAAACCGGGGGTTGAATCAACTTCAACTTCAATTAATTGCGCGTCGATACCGCTGATTGAAGCCGAGAAGAGGCGAACAGACATGATAATTATTTATTACTCGGCATGAGCCACGCAATAGGGCGTCGCGGGAAGAGCTTCGAGGCGATGGGCGGGGATTTCTACGCCGCACTTCTCACAAACGCCGTAGCGGCCCGTTTTGAGCTTCTCTTGAGCTTTTAAAATCGCCTCGAGATGATGTTTAAGCTCCTGTTCAAGGGCCGTGTTGGTTTCGGTGAGGGTGGCCTCCCGAGCAATGTCATCTTCGCGGACATCGCCCTCATAGTCGGCTGGCTTGGGCTGGAATCCGCCCGAGGCCGGATCTTTAATCGCTACTTCACCCAGCTCTTTGCGAATCAGAGCTTCTTCTTCTGATAATAAGCGGGTTAGTTTTTCTAGATCTTGGGGGGTCATATAAAGTTCATAGTATTCCTATATATAAAAAATGCAAACCCAGTAATACTACCGCGACAAGTTATTCGTAGAAACGAATGACCAAGCTGTAAGCAAGTCGCGGAAGATATACTGGGCAAATAAATGAGGAACAAAAGAAGGCGCAGATAGTCGCTTTTAAGATATAATTGCGAGTGTGACACTGCGCCTTCGAAACCAAGTTTGCCAGCAGTCCATAATTGTTATCAAACCGCTAGCCGATATAAAAGAACGATACTGCAACTTGCCCTTACTCATCCAGTATAGGGCCATGGTGACAGTGGTGTCAATGTTGATAAGTGTCACCATGATGTCACCATGTCACCACATCAATATATTGGCTCTATATAACTACTTTCAGTGGTGACAGGAGGTGACACGGTGTATGTCACCACGTCACCAAAATGTCACCTAACAACAGGTTGTCCACAATGACACCCGCATAATGCGGGTGTCATTTAATAAAATAGATTTTGGCGGGCTAATTATAAGTTGCCTGGGACCAAGAAAGTATCAATCGTGGCAAACATGGCTTCCCGAGAACCGGCAATGACCAGATATGTTTTACTGTTGTACTGTACGAGGGCATAGTCGATGGAATGATCAGGATAAGGGAAGTTCTTAAATCTCACCGATACGCCCCTGTAGTTAGTCGCCAGGAATGAGCTGGTATTTTTAGCCGGCGCGATTGCCATGACGCCCGATAAATTCGCGCTCATCGTCGGTTCCCAGCCTTGAAGAATACTGGCGGAGGAACTGGCTACTTCACTGACCATCACCAGCCGAGAGCCCGGAGCGACATTAGTGACCGGCCGGCCTTTAGTATCAAAAGATTCTTTTTGGCCATATAGCAGGAACTTGTAATTCTGGCCGAGTGCCGTTTGGAGAGCGGGCGGATACGCTACTATAAAACGATTGAGAAAACCGGAAATTGTCAGGATCTGGGCGCTGGCCGAAGCCCCGCCACTTGCGACATCGATTACTGTCAAAGTTCCTTGAGTTATATTGGGCTGGGCACTGATAGCGTTGCTGAACGCGACAGTTGGGTCGCCCGATGAGGGAAGCACAATCGCCCCGCCATGGGTCGTGAATATTGTCGATAAGACGTCGGGATTGGGCGTGGCCGTTGGGCGAGGAGTGAAGGTCGCCACCGGAGATTCCACGGCGACTGGGCTCGAACCTTGAATCATAAAGTACCAATAGAGTACCCCGAGGAGCACCACCGCGACGGCAATCCCGGCAAAAAGAAGATTCCTTGAACCGGCCGGCTTGGCCTCGGCGGGCGGAACATAGAACTGATTTTTCTGGTCTAGCTTCGTTTCGGGCGTTTTGGCGGCTGAAGGCATCGAGGGCATTATCGGGCGAGGAATCGGCGCGGATGTTGGAACCTTTGGCGCTTGCTGGTTTGGAGAGGATGGCAATGGGGCGGATTTAACAGCGGAAGGCAAGCTGGTCGTGGACATTGGCTTCGATGGGGCCGGTACCGGAGCCGCGGGCACCGCCGGCTTAGCCGGCACGGGAGTATTGTCGATTTTCCTAGGAATATTAACGCCTTGGGGCTGTTGGCCGGCTTTTAGCTTAGCCAAATCATCGCTCATCGTCCGGATAGATGATTGATATTCCTTGGGCACGGACAGAATAACTGGAGAAACCGGCGGGACTGGGGTTGGGGTTGATGTTATTGGCGGCGGAGTCGCGGGCCGAGGCGGCAGGCTCGGAGCCGAAGACATTGGCGCCGATTGCGACATCGGCTTGGGTGCTGGATTTACAGGTGACGGAGAAGCCGGACTTGGCGCGGAACCTTGCGGACGGCTTAATTCTTTGACCAAATCATCGATGTTAGTTTGAGGAGCTGACGAATTTGGGCTATCGGCCATAAATAAGAGATTAGATTATTAATTTAAGTCTATCACAAGTGCAAATTATTTTATGCACAGAAATTAAAGAACCGCCTTCTGATGCGGTTCTTTAATTTCTTATAGACCGAACTGACTAGTCTCTCGGCGGCTTCATCGTCAAATTCAAACGGCCCTGGTCGTCGATTTTTTTCACCCAGACATGAACTTTTTGGCCGTCTTTGACTTTGTCGCCGGGATGATTGACCCGCTCGTTGGCCATTTCGGAGACGTGGACCAAACCATCGATGCCAGGGAGAATTTCGACGAAGGCGCCGAAGTCCATAATCTTGACGACCGTACCGTCGAATTCGTCGCCCGGTTCGGGTTCATAGGTAATTTGTTTGATGAGCTTGAGAGCTTTCTCCATGCCTTCGGCCGTAGCGGAAGTGACAAAGACCGAACCGTCGTCTTCGATATCGATCTCGGCGCCGGTCTGCTCGATGATGCCGTTGATGTTCTTGCCGCCCGGACCGATTAAGGCGCCAATCTTGGCGGGATTAATTTTGACGGTCTGGATGCGCGGGGCATGCGGGGAGAGGTCAGCCCGATGCGTGGCAATCGCAGTCGTGAGGACTTTGAGAATTTCGAGGCGGGCTTTCAAGGCTTGGACCAAAGTCTCTTCAACAATCTGGGGCGTGATGCCGTCAATCTTTACGTCCATCTGCATCCCCGTCACGCCCGTGGCGGTGCCGGCCACTTTCAAATCCATGTCGCCATGGTGGTCTTCGGGGCCTTGAATATCCGTCAGGATTTTATATTTTTCGCCTTTGGCATCAATCATGAGACCCATGGCGATACCGGCGGCCGGGGCCTTAATCGGTACGCCGCCGTCCATGAGAGCCAGAGTTGAACCGCAGACCGAGGCCATCGAGGACGAACCGTTCGAGGACAGAATTTCGGATACCAAACGGATGGTGTACGGGAAATCAGCCCGGTCGGGAATAATCGGTTCCAGGGAACGTTCGGCCAGATAGCCATGGCCGATGTCGCGCCGGCTGGGACTGCCGATGCGCTTGACCTCGCCGACGCTGTACGGCGGGAAGCCGTAGTGGTGCATGAACCGCTTCTTAGTCAAATCAATTTCCATCGACTCAAACCATTGTTCCATCCCCGGCGCGCCAAGGGTGAGAATTGATAACGCTTGAGTCGTCCCGCGATTAAACAAGCCGGAGCCATGCGTGCGAGGCAGTATCGAAGTATCGGCGGAGAGGGGACGCAACTGGTCCATGGCGCGGCCGTCTGGGCGTTTGCCTTCGTTGAGAATGTTTTTGTGCACGGCGTGGTCGATTTCATCTTCAAAGATAATGCCGGCTTCGTCGAGTTTTTTCTTTAACTCCGCGTCGTTATCATGAGCAGACAGATCCTTGAATTCTTCTTTGAGGTAGGCCATCAATTCTTCTTTGACTTGGCCTAGACCTTCATAGAAAGCCGTTTTTTCTTTGCCTGGAGCGTAGAGTGCAAGCATTAGCTTGGGGCCGGAAAAGTTCTTAACCATGGCCGACAACGTCTCGTCGTGGGTGAAGATTTCCAATTCTTTTTTCTTCTTACCTACTTCGTCCGCGATTTTGATTTGAAAATCAATCAAGCCTTTGAGGGCTTCAAAGCCTGTCTTGATAGCATTGGCCATATCGGCTTCGGACACGATCTTAGCGCCGGCTTCAATCATGTTGATTTTGGTGACGGTACCGGCCACGACAATATCAAAGTCGCTCGTGGCTCGTTCTTTGTAGGTTGGGTTCAGCACCAACTTTCCTTCCACTCGGCCAATGCGAATTCCGGCCACGGGGCCGGCCCAAGGAATATCGGAGATCATCAGCGCCAGCGACGCGCCGAATAAAGCCGGGATGTCCGAATCATTCACGCCGTCGAACGACAATACCGTGGCGATGACTTGGATTTCGTTGCGGATTTTATTGTTGAAACGAGGCCGAATCGAACGGTCAATCAATCGGCCCGTGAGAATCGCATCTTCGGTCGGACGGCCTTCGCGCTTAATCCATTTAGAGCCTTTAATTTTTCCCGCGGCGTAGTACTTTTCTTCATACTCAACTTGCAACGGCATGTAGTCCGTAGCCTTGGTGTGAGCCGACATGGTGGCATTAACCATGACCGTGGTTTCGCCGTACTGAACGCTGACTGTGCCATTAGCCTGACCGCCGAAACGGCCAATTTCCACCATGAGCGGTTTGCCCGCAAACTCGGTATTATATTTTTTAACTTCTGCCATCCCGCACATAACGAGCATATGGCTTGGCTGTCTCGACACTCATCGTCTAGGACAATAGAGTGCGCCATAAAAACCCGCCTATTAATTATTGAGTTAATCGCCCGCCATTCAGAGACTAATGCTCGTTATGTGCGGGACCGACAAAGAGAGAAGAAGCAATACTGGCCGCAGACCTCGACTATCGAGAACTATGGCCAAAATTGAGCCCCATTCGTTTTGCTTTGCGCTTCCTTGTGGGTTGTTAATTAACTTGCAGTGACTATACCATTCATGGCCTTTAAAAACAATGAGCGCCCGCGAGAGTTGCGCTCATCGCGGGCGAGTTAGTTCGGAAAGAACCGCAGAGATTTGCCCTCTGAATTTCCCGGAAGCGCGGGCCGAAGCCGTGCATAGTAAACGACGGTCGTGCCACGGTCGTCTACTGTCTTCGTCCAACGACTTTTGCCTGCTTCTTCCTGAAACTTATTAAAGGCGAGAATCGCCCGAGCCCGCCCTTCTTCGACC
Organism: Candidatus Yanofskyibacteriota bacterium; assembly: GCA_003151795.1. Taxonomy (GTDB): domain Bacteria; phylum Patescibacteriota; class Minisyncoccia; order 2-02-FULL-40-12; family GWA2-44-9; genus 2-01-FULL-41-21. The sequence goes on from PLYL01000016.1 coordinate 8,430, forward strand.
GCTTCGTACTTAGCGGCTTGCGAATCATTAGTCACCGGGTCTATTCCGAGCCCCAGCATAATGTTCGCCATCTTCTCGGAATCTGAAGTCCGTCTCGGCGTTTCCAGTTCGAGTTCAAAACCATGTTCAAACACCCGGCAAGCAAGCTGGTACTGCTCTTCACTCATGCTGCCAGAACGCCCGCGCCTCACGATCGTTTCACCGAAGTCCCGAACGAGCCCTCTCACCATCCTGGTGAGCACATCTCTGTCTACCGGTGCTCCGGTGCCAATGCTAAGTTCCAGCACTTCGGCTCGGGAACTTGCATCGCCTTCTGTAATCCTTACCGTCAATTTAACTGGTGCTGGCATAGGCCACCTCTGCAAAGACAATACCGCCTTCCGGCGGTATTGTCAAATTTTATTCCTAAAAATTACTTTAACAACACCTTGTCCTTAACTTCTTCCAAATCGAGGTAGTTGTTGGTGGCTTCGATGAGACGGCCGGAGGTGGAGCGGCCGAAACCGGCGACTTCGACGATGGTGCCGTTGAATTTAAGGTAATCGACGAGGGGCTCATAATCACCGTCACCGGAGACGATGACGATAACGTCGACAAGCTTGGCAAGAGTGATGGCATCAATGGCGATAGCGACGTCCCAGTCGCCCTTTTTCATGCCGCCAGGGAAGACTTGGAGATCTTTTGATTTTAATTCGTAGCCGGCTTTTTCGAGCGCAGAAAAGAAAGCTTTTTCTTCTTCGGTGTCAGATTTGACAACATAGGCGATGGCGCGGACCAATTCGCGGTTCGCGGTCGTGAGTTTGAGAAGTTCGCCGAAATTAACGCGGGCTTTATATAAATTCTTAGCCGAGTGGTACATATTCGAAACATCGACCAAAATACCAACCCGATGATTCTTCCTTTGAGGAACTGTGAGTTTGTTCATATATAACTTGCTGACCGCTCTGCTCGGCCTTCTGGCCTTTAAGCAGGCTCTTGACCATCTTCTTCGTTAAAAGCTCCGCTTGCTCTTCGTCATATGTCTATATGACTTCATTGCAATGCTCGCTTTTGCCTCGAATCTGGTCAAGTCAGCGGCGTTCTATTAAAATCTGAAATTATAAACCTAATTTTTTGGTCAAGCTGGCGTGCCGTTTTGGATTGTCGCGTTTCAAGAAATCCATCAATCGTTTGCGCTTGGCCACCATTTTCAAGAGACCCAGGCGGGAGCTATTGTCTTTGCCGTGCTTTTTTAAATGCTTGGCAAGCATTTCGATTTCTTTGGTAAACAAAGCCACCTGGGCTTCAGCCGAGCCGGTGTCTTTGTCATGAATCCGGACTTGTTCTAAAACTTTCGATTTTTGCTGGGTAGTTAAGGCCATGGGAATAGGGGTATGTATTAAGTATTATGGAAAATAAAACTAAATGTATTCTATCACGGATTTTGATTGCTTACAATAGCTTATATTTTGCGACGTAAAGATGTATAATGACCGTATATGGCTGATTTGAAAACTCTTAAAATACAATATCTGGAATACTTAGAGATCGAGAAGAATCGGTCGCCTAAGACACTGGAAAACTATGGACGATATTTGGATAGGTTTTTGAACTTTGCCAAAGTGAAAAACGCGGAAGACTTGGATGATGAGCGCATCCGCCAATATCGTCTGCATTTGAATCGCCTGAATAGAGGAGATGGCCCCTCCTTCGCCAAGGCTTCGGCGGGCGAGCGACCCTTGATGAAAGTTACCCAGAATTACCATGTCATTGCATTGCGGAATTTTTTAAAGTATCTCGCCAAGCGGGGAGTGCAAAGCGTCTCGGCAGAAAAGATTGAATTGGGCCGAGCCGAGGACCGGCATGTGACTTTTCTTGAACATAGCGAGTTAGACAGATTATTAAATGCGCCGGAAGGGGACAAGTTGGACGCTCTGCGGGACCGAGCGATGTTGCGGATGCTTTTCTCCACGGGTATGCGCGTCTCCGAACTCTGCTCAATGGACCGTAACAAGATTGACGTAAAGCGAGGCGAGCTGTCAGTGCTCGGTAAAGGTCGGAAGATTCGCTTGGTCTTTCTGTCCGAGGACGCTAAAGATTACATCGCTCAATACCTCGCCAAAAGAACCGACGTCGATGAGGCTTTGTTCATCCGCATTCCCAAATCTGGCAAGTTTGGCAAAGATTCAGACCTGCGTCTCACGCCCCGCTCGGTTCAGCGCATCGTCCAAAAATATGCCATCAAAGCCGGCATCATGGGCAAACACGTTTCGCCCCACACTTTGCGTCACAGCTATGCCACTGATTTATTAAGAAATGGCGCCGACATCCGCTCCGTCCAAGCCATGCTCGGCCATTCTTCGGTTACGACTACCCAAATCTACACCCACGTCACCGACACCCAGTTGCGGGAGATTCATAAAAAATTTCACGATAAAAAATAAAATCTAAAAATCCTCCGACTGGAGGACTTCTAAACTAACACCAAACACGCGCTAAGTTATCAACCTTCTATTCGGCTTCGACTTTGAGAACAATCGCTCCTTCGCGAACTTTGCCGGTGGCCTGCAGGCCGACGACGTCGCCCTTCTTGGCTTGCTTAACTTCTTCGTGATCCACCTGCATCGAGCTGACGGTTTGCTCAAAATCCGAGCCGTGGCCCTCGAATTTGATTTTGTCGCCCACTTTAAGACCGGCGGCTAATTCAACGATAGCCACCCCGAGCTTGTCGTAATAATGGGTCACTTTTCCGACCGGTTTCATATAGCCCAATTATATAAAATGGGACTGCGCAATGCAAGGCCCCGTTTATGTAAAGATTATTTGTATTTCGGATGCTGTTCTTTTTTGCCAGCACGATGGGATTCGTCACGGGCGAGGGCGAAGAATAAACTGGAGAGGCGGTTGAGATAGGGGACAATATTGCCGTCAATTTTCAATTCCCAATTTTTCTCCCTGCGGGAGATCTCCCGCAGGGAGACAATTTTCAAAACAGACCGCTCAACTTTGCGGGAACGGGCGCGGAGCATGTCGAGCCATGCCGAATTGCGGGTCGAACCGGAAATAACAAAGCCCTTCGGAGATTTTAATTTATTTTCGATGGTATCGATGATTTGTTCGGACCAGACGATTTTTGCCGGCAAGAAAACAGGCGGTTTTCGTTTTTCTTTCAGCATAACATAGGCAACATTGGCCTGTATGATAAAAAGGTCTTCCTGCACTTGATGGAGAATCTTTTCCAAACGCAAGGAAATACGGTCAGCTTTGAGAACACCAATCATGCTATTCAATTCATCGAGCTCGCCCAGAGTTTCGGTAAACGGATTGGTCTTCTTAATCTTCTTCTTACCAATAATACTGCTCCCCGAATCACCTTTGCGGGTATAGAAAATTGTCATAGTGCCCGAGGTGGGACTCGAACCCACATGCCTTTCGGCACACGATTTTAAGTCGTGCGTGTAAACCATTCCACCACTCGGGCATTGATTTATCAAGAGGAGGTGCAGGAGGGAATCGAACCCTCGCATAATCGTTTTGTCATGGCTTCGCCAGATCTCGCGAAGCGAGACAGACCGCTATTCCACCTCTGAGGCGCGAGTGGGAGTCGAACCCACGCATAGCGGTTTTGCAGACCGCCGTGTTACCGTTTCACCATCGCGCCATACTTCTTCTTTAAAATCTCTTTTTGTTGTCCTGTTTTTAGGAACATCTCTAATCGTACTGCCTCACCACGCGAATCGCAATCTCTACTCTCCATCAGTTTCCAAGGTCTGTATGGCTTAGTAGATCTCACTTTGCCTGCATTATGAAGAGCGAAACGTCTTTCCAAATTTTCTGTGCTACCGACATACAAATCTCCATTTTTCTTACTGCGAAGGATATAAACAAAATAGTTCATATATTTCTTTTGTCTCCCTGCGGGAGATCCCCCGAAGGGGGACAGACCGTAGCGTTACCACTTCGCCACTGCACCCTTACAACGTGCGGGCGATACTTTCTTCCTGGTATATTTCCAGAATATCGCCGACTTCGATATCAATCGCGGACTTCGAATCAATGATATCAATCCGCATGCCGGTTTCCAAGCCTTCGGCCACTTCGGGCACGTCTTGTTTGGCTTGCTGAACCTGGCCGACCTTGGCCAGCATGAGGCTCTTGCCATCGCGCTGAACATCGCACAACGCGCCCCGGACTAATTTGCCGGACAAGACCCGGCCGCCGACGACTTGGTTGCGAGAATCTTTTTTGAATAAAGCCAGAATCTTAACTTTGCCGAGCACTTCCCGCCGCACTTCAGCCGTCAATAAACCGGCCATTTCTTTGCGGATATGCTCAATCAGTTCATAGATGACATCGAACGTAGCGATGCTGACGTGTTCTTTTTCGGCCAACTTGCGAGCCGAAGTTTCAACGGGCACGCGAAAACCAATCACCGAACCGCCCCCGCCAATCGCCGACCGGACATCAGAATCAGACACCGCGCCGATATCATAGCTCAACACCGTGTACATAACTTCCTCGGATTTGATGTGCTTGAGGGCCATCTCGATGGCTTCCAGAGAACTGGAAACGTCGGTCTTAATCACCAACTTTAAATATTTCTTGGCCGGGTCAATCTGGGTATGGCTGGTTTTAAGAAAAGAAAAGAGGGGAGTCAGATCCACGTTTGAGGCCGCCAAGACTTGGGCTGAATCTTTATCTAGCGCGGTCGTGAATTCTCGACCGATCTCGGGCGTATTCGTCCAGCCCGTAATTAAAACCGGTTGCGACGGTCCGGCCGTATCGAGCCGATTGCCGGTAAAATCTTCCATCGATTTGACCTTGCCGACCACGGCTCCGGCGACAATCCAATCGCCGACGGACAAAATACCCTTGCGAATCAGGGCCGTCGCGACGTAACCGCGGCGCTTATCCAAATTGGATTCAATAATCACGCCCATCGCCGGCAAAGACAGGTCTTCTTTGAGATCCTCTAGCTCGGCCACTAGTAAAACCATATCTAGCAATTCATTGATGCCGGTCTTTTGTTTGGCCGATATTTCGACGACGGGCACGGTGCCGCCCCAGTCTTCGACCAGAACTTCTTCGCCGGCCAAATCTTGTTTCACTTTTTGGACATTCGCGCCCGGCTTGTCAATTTTACTAATCGCGACCACAAAAGGAATCTTTTCTTCTTTGATAATTTTAATGGCTTCTTGCGTTTGGGGTTTGACGCCTTCGTCGGCCGCCACGACCAAAATCGCCACATCGGCGACTTTGGCCCCGCGCGACCGAATCGCGCTGAAAGCTTCGTGGCCGGGCGTATCGAGAAACGTAATCATCTTGTCTCCCTTCGGGAGATCTCCCGAAGGGAGACCCACGACGGCTTGGTAAGCCCCAATGTGTTGGGTAATCCCTCCCGACTCTCCACTGGCGATATTGGCTTTGCGAATCACGTCCAACAAACTCGTCTTGCCATGGTCGACATGCCCAAGCACCACCACAATCGGCGGTCGATGTTCAGTATTGCTCGTTGTTGGCTTGATATCTGGCATTTAAGTGCCGTAATTTTACCATTCCAAACCCCTAAAGTCAAAGAAAAAGATTGAAATAAGGCCACTGAAATGCTATTATATGGTATCGTTTGGAGACGTGTCAGAGTGGTCTAATGTGCCTCTTTGCTAAAGAGGTGTTCGGGTTAAACCGAACCGGTGGTTCGAATCCACCCGTCTCCGCATTGACAACCTATTATCGGTGTGTTCCCGTATACTCGCGAGAGTAGCGAGACCCGAGTACCCGATAGTATTGGTTGAAACAAAAAGAGCGATGCACCGCTCTTTTTGTTTTTAGGCTTCCTCAATCAGAGTAATTTTCTTGTCTTTGTAATTCAGCCTGCTTCGAAGATTCGCTAGCAACTCGCGCTTGTCTGATACACTGCCTTCCTTGAGAAGATACTTGGCATACTGGCGGATATTGACGTCATCTTCTTCAACTAGCGCTTTGCCGCTTCGGCCATTTACTATTTTCTGAAGCTTATTGAATCGTCGTATCTCATCTTCTAGCTTGGTTCGCATACCCAGCTCATTAATATTCACTTGGTCTATTATTTTGAGAAGCTCATCAATCAATTCTTCTTCTCGGATATATTTATTCTTGCAGTTCCGATCTCTGGCTCGGCTACAGCCGTAGTAGATGTAGTGCGCTGACGTGCCGTCTTTCAAGACCTTCCATTTCTCCTCAGCGGATATGCCGGATTGGCAATAGCCACAGGTAAACAGCTTCGTGAATGAGAACTCTTTATTCTCTCGCTGAATATTATCCCGATTGAGTTGAGCTTGGACTTTCTCAAAAAGCTCTTGGTCAATAATTGGCTGATGCTTGCCCTGATACCAGTTACCACTTGCGCGAGGCCGTTCAAAGACCCCGTAGTAGAATGGACTCTGCAATGTCCGGTACACGCCGCTTAATGTCAGCGGCTTATTTCCTCTGGTATAGAAGTTCAGCTCGAATCGGAGCCAATTGTATACTTTCCGGCCAGAAAAGTTTTCGTACGCCACTTTCTCAAACATCTTTTTGATAGTCGGTGCACGCAGGGGATCGACGATGACTTGGCACTTCTTGTCCATCAGCCCCTGACTCAGATAGCCCAGCGGAGCTCTTCCAGCCCAGAGACCCATCTCGCATCGGGTACGAAGACCTCGTTTCACGTTCACGCCTCGGTTATCATTCTCCAGTTTGGCTTGGCTCCCTAAAATCATGAGAAGGAATTTCTCGCTCGGGCTATTGGTAAATCTTTGGCCATACGTCCGGATCTCTATAAGGAGCTTGGCATCCATGAGGTCAACGATTTTGCCTAAGTCTCCGGCGTTCCTACTAATGCGATCGGGTGCCCATGTCAGAATGCCGTTGTACTTGCCTTGGCGTATCTCATCCACAATCTCATTGAAGATGGGACGCTGGCCAGTCTCTTTGGCTGAATGGGACTCGCGCTTCATACCTACGATCTCAAGGCCCTCCTTTTCTGCCAAAAGTAGCATCTCCTTAATCTGACTATCAATGGAGAGGATCTGGCGTTCCTCTGATTCCGTGCTTTTCCTCGCATATAGCACATACTTGATCTTCTCCGGCGCAACCGCTATGGGGGCTGGGAAGGCCCCTGAAAGCCCTTGTTTTGGTATGTTGTTCATATACCAATGAATGACGCACTGGTGGGAGGAGTCCAGAGCGTCCCGAGTGCTTGGAGTTGATAAGTAAAGCCCAGAATTAAGCTATAATATTGTTAGAATATAATTAATAAAATCTATGGACACACCAATACCAGAAAATCAAAATGTAACGGTCACTCCAGTACCGATACCTCCCAATGTCACACCGGCACCAATGTCTCCACCCTCGCAACCAATTCCAACTCCTAATCAGCCGCTTAGTCATTCCAGTAACACAGGTACGGCGATTCTCGCATACCTCGGTATTTTAATCATCGTGCCATTTCTGACTGATGCCAAAAATGATCCGTTCGTGAAATTTCACATCAAGCAAGGCTTAGCTTTAATTATCTCGGAACTTGTTGGTTCGTTTATATTTGTCATTCCGATTTTGGGCTGGATCGTCGGAGCATTTCTCGGGTTATTCAATCTAATTATGATTATCACTGGTATTATTAATGCCGCCACTGGCAAACAAAAAGAATTGCCCATCCTCGGTCAATTCGCTCGTAATTTTAATTTCTAACTCATGATTCTTGCTGACAGCGCTGATCCAGAACTTCTTCGACGCTTAGGTTATCATGCCCATTGGTACGATAACTTTTTGCTAGGCCTTTTGGTTTTCTTTGGTGTTAATTTCTTAATTAACTCGCTCATAATTTTTTTCATCATACCCAAAAACCGATTGAAAAATTTATTGATACCAAGCTCCTTAGTGAGAATAGCGATTGTTAGTGCCCTAGGCCTTGGTTCTGATTTGTTCGGAGGTTTTGTCGGGCAAACGATTCAAGGATACGGTAATGGATTGGATCTAATGCTGGCGGGATTAATAATCTTTGTGCTAGTTGGCCTAAGCTACTATTTGATTTATTCAAAAGTAATTTCTAGAGATACTAGAAGACGAATCCGTGATTCTATAATTTTTTCTCTAATTAGTAACCCTATTTGGATATCCTCATTTATTCTCATTATGGCGCGATCATGATTTAGACCTCCAAAAATACATCACTCAATCCCGCGCGACAGGAATGACCGACGACCAGATCCGAGAAAATTTAGTTGGGCAGGGGTGGGGGGAGAAAGATGTCATGTCAGTATTAACCCCAAACATGGCAACGGCTACTCAAAACACAATACTGAAAAAGACTTTCATCATCTTGATTCCAGTCCTTTGGATTATTGCCCTTTTTCTTCCGGCGTATATATTTCCTCCATCAGCGTATGATTCAAAGCAAGCAACCTATTTCGGCTATGATTGTCTTCTGTGGGGATGGGCCGGTGGAGGTATAGCTTTTATCGCTTGGATAAGCAACCTTCCTTGGCTCATATCTTATATTTTGTTAGCATCAAAGAAATCAGCGCGAAAAAAGTCTATAGTTTTTGCCGGTATTGCTTTTGCCCTCTCGCTTAGTGCTCTCACTACAACCGAACTCCTGCGCGACGAAGCAGGACATACTGGACAGGTTAACGCCTCAATTGGCGCTTATGTCTGGATCTTGTCTATGCTTACCCTGCTTATTGGCAACATCATTTTGTATAAAATAAAATCTAACTAAAAAACAACCAACATGATGACACTGGAAGTACAACAATATATCAATCAACAAAAGTCAGCGGGAGTAGCGGATGCGCAAATTCGCCAAACTTTGGTCCAACAAGGTTGGGCGCAGGTTGATTTAGATCAGGCGTTTGGTGTAATTTCCACAGGACCAGTTGTACCTCAAGCACCACTTACTACAAATTCTCCAACAGGAACAACCGGGCATAAGTGGTTGAAAATTATTGGAGTTGTTGTTCTCGTATTCGTGATTCTGATTGCAATAATTGTTTTCTTTGCGCTATCCGCCACCTCTGCTCCCACCAATGCGGCTCGGACATTTGTCCAGGACATGGCCAACAATCAACCCGACCAAGCTTATAGCTTAACTTCGCAGGCTTTCCATCAGCAGAATTCGCCCAACATATTAAGTGGCTTACTGACTCAATATCCTGACATCACGAAAATTTCAGATATCACGCTCAATAATCGAACCGTTACAAACAATACTGCTGAAATATCTGGTACGGTTACGACTTCAACCGGAACCTATCCAGTGGACGTAAAGCTCATTAATGAATCGGGTGGCTGGAAGGTCTATTCATTCCACATTACATTCAGCCAAATTAAAAATTAAAGTATATCGGTAGTCATAACATGAAACAAGTATTTATTTTAATAGGCACTGGCCTTCTTATGTTTTCTACATTATTTAGTTTTCAATCAAAAGCCGCTTCACCTCCAACAATACAAACCCCAAAAACCTGCGGCGAATATCTTGATTCCTATAGTGCAATGGAATCTTTGATACCAAATCTAACCAATCCTAATAACAACAAGGATTTGGGTAGCTTCCCTCAGCCACAAATTGTTAAAACTCAGGGCGATACATATTTTCCGGCAGATAAAATCCAGTCCATATGGGGAGAAAACATTACGGCAACCTCCTATTTTGATAAAGCTATAGATGCTCAAGTTAAAGCAGCAACACAACGGATAGCGGAGCAAGGTCAAAAATTGCAAAATCTTTTACCGCCTGAATTACGCTCCATGGTAACTCCTGCACCATTATCGCCTACAGCCGACAATCATCTGGGAGAGGTCAACTGGGCGACGTGCACTATTCATTTTTCTTCACCCACTGATTTTATCTTTGCCGGCTACTCAGAATTAAGTACCCAAGCTCCTAGTTACAATAAAGATGCCATCACTCAAGAAATTATTCAAAAATCTCCTGGGACTACCATTAACAATGTTGAAGCATCCAATAAAATAGGCGACAGCTATTATTATATAGATGCATCATTCTCGGCTGGTAAAACCAGCATCCATTATTTTGCCGTTTCCGCGACCAAAAGTAAATTTACTGGTTCAGTAATGTTTTATGACCAAGCCAAACGATCAAAAGCCGAAGATATTCTAAGATTAATTCTTGATGGGACAAATGGAAATAACTCAGCGACTCCAATGGCACCAACTCCGATTCAATCAACAATTCCGCAAGATCAAAAAGTGCCGATTATTGATTCCGTGAGCACCAGCCCCACCAATGCCGCGCTGTCAGCGGGCAAGGAATTTTTCCATGATCAAATCGGCATTGTTACGTTTGTTGACAACAATCTAGTCCTAGTCATTAAGGGCAAGAATCTTACCGGCGCATCCCTTAAAACTGATAACATCGGCCTTAATAGTAACTCGGGTATAGAATTCAAGGGCATTCAAGTCAGCGCCGATGGAACTATGGTAGCTGCCCAGACAACCATTAAACCAACGGCCAAAGAAGGGGCTACCCAACTTACACTTACAAATTCTGCTGGTAAATCAACAACCACTAAAATTGAGATACTGATTACAGGTACGCAATACCTTCAACGTAAATTTGCCGACAACAGTAATGTAAAATTTTTCGGCGATTGGCCGGACTACATGCCCTACCAAAGAGTGTTGGATCTGGAAAAATATGTGCAGATGGGGCTTCAGGCAATTAATAAAAATACCTATAACAAGCTAGGTATAATGACTCAAATCTACGAAATGAATTCCTGGAATAATTTTCAGATGGCAAAATATTGTCCGCTTTCATTCAAAGTTATTGGATGCGCAAGCCCGACTAGCCGTGTTATTTATGTCTCGGAATATACGCCTCCTCCGGGCAGTGATCAAACTGTGGATGCCACTATTCTTCACGAATCCGCCCACAAACTCCATTTTTATTACGAAGGCAATTATGCTCCGGTGCCATCAACAACCAACGGTTTTGATGGAGAATGGAAAGCTGTATTGGGTAATTTGGGATCATGTAGTTATCTTCCGCTACTCAATGACAATAGTTGGTCTGATAAGAGTAGGAAACCGTCCCACTGCGGTTTTGAGTGGTCATATGGCGCATATCAGATACCATCAAAGTTTTATGAAGACGTAGCCACCTCAACCGAAACAGACAGACTAAATCCGGCAAAACTCAAGCAGAATGAAGCATTAGGAGACCCTCGTTATGCTAAGAAAGTTAACCTTTTAGACAAATATGGATTTTAAACGTATCGCACAATTTATCGTCATCGCTTTGATCGTCTTTCCGATTTTTGCTTTTGCAAGTTCACAGGATTATTTATTGGTTACATTTGACTACAACTACACGACCCATGTTTTCAGTAATATCTCCGCCGATCAGCGGGTAATTGATCCTCTAAGTGTGGCTGGTCAGGATGTTGGGGACTACACCATGACTCTTGAGGACTCACAGGGAGTTTTAAGCCAAGCCAAGTTTTTCATTCCTGATCCGACAACAGTAGCAACAGAAAGTTTGGGCAATGATACTGATGGTTATGGCTCACCGAAAAACTATTCCGCAACTGTTGAATTAGCTCTTAGTAGATCTGTCCAGGCGAGCGACGGAACTATAACCATAAGTCATAATGGCCAGGTCTTACTAAGCCAGAAGTTGTCAGACACCCCGATCGCTATTTTAAAATCAAGTAGCAATAGCGTCATTATGCCAGCAACTGAGCCATCATTTCCGCCGTATCCGCCGATGCCCCAAAGTAATTCTTTCGTTCACACACTACTGCTATGGTCTCCGCTCCCATTACTACTGATTATCTTGATTGCGACCTGGTGGTTTCTTAAAAAGAGATCAACTAATATAGACGCAGCACCTCCCGCAAATACACCGCCAATTGTTTGATGTTGATAAACTTAATATCTTTAATTTTATTATTGGTTTAAAATAAGCGTATATGAAAACTACTCGCTTCATTATTGTTTTGGTTGTAGGAATCCTTGTGGCAGGAGCATCACTGGCGGCGACGGGAAGCTTTACTTTATTATCACCGGCAGGTGGAGAACAATGGGTCATCGGAACCACTCATACTATTGATTTCCAAGAGAACCAAGGCAGTCTTATGCTTAATAGTACTGATACTATTGGAATATATCTTGAGGGAGTGCCAACTAAATGTGTTTCAGGTTTACCATGCCCCATCAAGCTTGGATCAATATTGTATCATCCTCCCTTCACGTGGACAGTAGGGAAAGATGCCAATGGTCGTAATATTCCTGCTGGTCAATATGTCATTCGGATTGTATATCCTTCGGATGAAACTGATCCCTCGCAGGCAGGGGGAATATATGGAACCTCAACTGAATATAGCTCGATCCATGCCGAAGGCACGAGTAATACCTTCCAAATCGTTCCCGTCCCGACCGCTACACCAAGACCGACAGCGGTTCCGGGAGCAACCAAGACACCAACACCAATTCCGACAGCCACCAAAAAACCAGTCGTAACAACAATCGCCACCGCTTGCACCGATGGCGCGACGATAACAAGTTCTGATTTACCGGCAACCATATCGCTTGCTCCCGGAGCAACTCAAGTATTCCATACAAATGTTACCAATAATGGAAACACGAATTGGTATGATGGTACTTATTATCAATTAATCAATAATGCCCCACAGAATCTTTTATCACCACCTAATGGTCATTTACCCAATGCGGTCTCGGCAAATGGAACGGTAGCATGGAGCTTTGCGATTACCGCCCCACAGACTCCTGGTTCATATCCTATAAATCTCCAGATGGTCCATACCAGTGGAGGACAGTACATTAAATCTACTGGAGCTAAGTGCGCCGCCCCTACAAGCGACACACCCTTTGGCCAGGTTCTAGCAACAACTATCCAAGTGATAGCACCGAGTTCTACACCAAGCCCGTCCACTACACCTATTCCACCAACGACTACATCTAACTGGTTTATGGATAACCTGATGCTTCTCGGAGTGGGAGCTGTTATACTCATTGCTCTTATTCTTGGGGCTTGGTGGCTTATAAAGCGCAATGCGGGTAGCTCGATGATGCCCCCTCCTTCGGCTTTACCGCCAACTCCACCCACAACTCCGCCAATCACTCCATAGTTTATACCTCTCAAATTCTAAAAATCTGACACCACGTCGCCCTTTTTATACTGTCCGATCCGTCAGATTCTGAATGAGAATGAGACAGTCCAAAATGCCCTTATGGTGTCTCATTTGTCTCATTCGTTAAAATATCCTAGGTATTTGATAGATTTACAAAAGCCAAGTTTTGCAAATGAGACACAGTAAGGTTACAGTCCAATGTCCTATTTCTGTGTCACTTTTGTCACTTTTTAGAATATAGGTTGGTTAAAGGATAGCTAAAATTTTGGCATTTTTTGGGTTTTTGATCTATAACCAGTGACACTCAAATATCACGTTTCTGTGTCACTTTTGTAACTGTCACTTTTTTGACCTAGACCCACATACCTCAAAATAGCCTCTGTTCACGCTCCCAAGAAACCCTTATACTGCCTTGTAAGTGGTGGTACTTAACCCGAGTGGCCCGCCAAATGGGAAAATGCAAGTTTGCAGAAGCCACCTCGCGGTGGCAAAGCCGCCGCTCGGCAAGGATTTGAAAGGGCTTTTTTGGCGAAAAGGAAAAGGATTTATCAATCAAAATATGGTTCGAGCCGATTTGTTTTAGAAATGTTGTCATTTCTCCTTTATCCCCAGAGGAAAGCAGTTTCTCCGCTTGATTTAAGGATTTAACCCAGGCACGAGCCGGTTCGAGCCAAGACACGCCCTTGTCCTCAATTTCGTGGATTCTCTCTTTCATCCCGATTCTCTGGTCAATCATTTTTTGTTTTTGCGCGAGATATTCTTCTTCTGTAATTACCTCGTCAAGATAAGCAGAAAGCAATTTGTCTAACCTTGTTTCAATATCGGTTAAATCGTTTTTCATACCACCAACCAAAGCCAAACTATCCTCTTTTGCTTTCTGCTCGTCCTTGTCTAATTCACGTAAAACTTTCTCGGTGTCTTGGCTCGTCAAAGAAACTTTTTGAAGAAAACTTTTCACTTGTTCAGTAAGTATTTCCTCGCGGACATATTTTTGTGAACACATTTCGCGTTTCTTGGTGCAGCGATAATAGTTATGACCTTTTTGCACTTCGGCGGTAATCATACATTTACATTCTCCACAAGTTAGTAGTCCGCGAAATGGAAAAGTGTTTTCTGCTTTTCTCGTTTTGATATGTCCACGATCTTTCATCACTTCCTGACATTTATCAAAAAGTTTCTTTGAGATTAACAGCTCGTGCGAACCTTGATACGTCTCGCCATTGAATTCGAAAATTCCATAGTAAAAAGTGCTTTTCAGTATTCGCTGGACACAGGAAACTGCCAGAACATTGCCTTTGTAGCTCCGCAGTCCGAGGTCTTTCCAAATCTTGGCTATCTGTTTCAGGGTATATTTACCAGTTGAGTAAATCTCAAAACCTTTTCGAACTAGCGGAGCTTTTTCAGTATCAACATCAACATCTCGTGTCTTGTGATTGTTTACATATCCAAGTGGGGCAAAGCTCGGCCAGATTCCTTTACGAAGTTTCGCCCTATGTCCACGCTTGATATTTTCACTCAAATTATCGACATAATATTTGCTTTGCCCAAAGGCAATGTTCAACATGAACTTTCCTTGCGGCGTGTTTTCAAACCAGTGAGTTGGAAATTTAAGGTCTTTTATCTTTCCTGTGTCCAGCAGATAGATAATTTGTCCTCCATCTATGGAATTTCTGGCGAGACGATCTGGATTCCAAGAGAGTATTCCGTCTGCTTTTCCATTCTCTAAAAATGACAACATTTCGGCGAATTTCATTCGACCAGGTTCTTTGGCAGTTTGGGCCTCGCACAGCGAGGCAACAATTTCAAGTTTTTCTTTGGCGGCAAATTCTCGCAATTCAGAAACCTGGGACTCAATGCTTCTAACCTGTCGCTCCTCACTTTCTGTCGATTTCCTAGCATAAATTATGTATTTCATAGTTTTGTAGTTAAAAAATTGATAAAAAAATTTCTTTTGCCCTTCATTGATAAATCCTTTTCCTTTTCGCCAAAAAAGCCCTTTCAAATCCTTGCCGAGCGGCGGCTTTGCCACCGCGAGGTGGCTTCTGCAAACTTGCATTTTCCCATTTGGCGGTGTATTCTTGAAATAGCTCGAACGGAATTCTGTCCTCGCCCGCCTGCGGCGGGCTCGGGTCGGGAGTGCATGAAATCTGGCCGGTTCCGAATCGAGAATTCCAAACTGCCAAAGAACCTGAAAACAAATCGGCTCGAACCATATTTTGTAAGGGCAAAAGAAATTTTTTCATAATCAATTTTTTATTAATTAATTTATAAAACGTATGAACCAACAAAAAGGTTTTGCGAATATAATTTTGGTCGTAGTAATTGTCATACTCGTTGGTGCGGTTGGGTATTTTGCATTTGTTAAAAAGTCTGAACCTGTTGCTCAGCAACCAACGCCAACTCCTGGTCAAACAAAAACTCCTGTATCCCCGACACCTACTCCTACACCTATAACTTCTACGACTCAAAATTATAAAGGTACTGGGTTTAGCGTGAGCTATCCAAAAAGTTGGGTTATTCAAAATCATGGCTGTTCTGATATGGGAGGAACTGACTGTACTAATTTAGCTCCTACTGCCGCCATAGCTTATTACAAGCAGAAATACGGTGATGATTCCTTATCTCTAGCGGGATTTAGCGCACACAAGACAAATCAAACTCCAAGAGAGTGGCTCGGCACGATTATTGGCGGTGGAACATTTGCAGAAGATAAACAGATTACAATCAACGGATATTCTGCCGCATTTGTAAAATCTGTTGCGCCTAATGCGTACACCGACTATTACTATGCTGTCGCGAATAAAGGTACGGTGATTTATTTTGTCTTCAGAAGTTATAGCGAGAGTCATCCTTACGGCCAGCCAGTCCAAATAGATGATTACTCACAATATCTATCCGATTTTCAGTCTATTGTGAACTCTATTAAATTCAATTAGTCCGATTAGGGATTAAAAGAATTTGCCGCCAAAGAAAAACTTGAAATTGTTAATTCTCGATTCGGAACCGGCCAGATTTCATGCACTCCCGACCCGAGCCCGCCGCAGGCGGGCGAGGACAGAATTCCGTTCGAGCTATTTCAAGAATACACCGCCAGTAATAACATCTATAAACATGGGAGAGATTATCAAGGGAAAATTCGGCGGGAAGGATAAAGAGAAAGCTCCGAAAAAGGAGCCCGAGCATCAGTCACCCCGGGGTTCGGTTGACATCGATTCACTCCTTGGGAAGTTCGCCAAAGAAATGGTAAGCTCCGGAATTGAAGTATCCTTGGAAATAAAAATGATGGCCAAGGCTATGGAGATTGAGAGTTACCTAAAGAAACTCGATCTTCCTACAATATCAAATGAAGTTTCTGCCACAGCTGAACAGCACTGGAAAGGGTTTACCAATGGAGAAGACTTACTAGCCGCGGCTGAAGCTACGACAGAGACGGAATGGAAACATTCTCCAAGGACATATTTGGAATTAGCGAAACGACTCAAAAACTTTAGGAGAGATGGCTGAGTGGTTGAAAGCAGCGGTTTACTAAACCGCCAAGCTCGCAAGAGCTTCGTGGGTTCGAATCCCACTCTCTCCGTATTGACAACCTGTTATCGGCGTGTTACCATATACTCGCGGTAGTGGCGAGAATTGACTGCCGATAGTACTGGTTGAAACAGAAAGAGCGATGTATCGCTCTTTCTGTTTTCTAGGCTCCGCTCTGTGTGGAAGTAATTCAGCTGGAGTTGCTTATTCTTTGGCAACTCTATTTACCATAAATTGAACGGCTTCATTCATGTTTATAGGTTGAATTTTAATATTTGGATGTCTAATTTTAAAGACTCGGAATATCTCATCAGCAAAACCTTGACCTATTGATGGAACCTTATCAAAATCAAGCGTAACTGAGCTAAATTTATCTAAACCAGATAATATTCTCCTCGCCTGAGAACGCGAAACATGAACACCCTCGCCAGAAGTGTACAATCTTACCTTTATTTCTGTTTTGCTAAATCCGAAATCTACATCAGTAAAGTGCTTAAAAACGGAGCTGAGATGTCTTGAAGAGTTCACGTCGATAGTTAATTTAACTTTGGTACCACGTTTCAATGCGGGTGGCTTTTGGAAGAAAATTTCGTGAGTTTTATTGTTTACTACTAGTAAATATCCAAAACTTTCTAGTGTAAAAACATCACCAACTTTTGAGGTAAAAAATATTCCTTCACCAGAATGAAATTTAGAGGCAGTGGTAGTTTTTCCTTTGAGCAAATCTTGCATCGCTTCAATTTCTGTTTTTAATTTCTTTTTTTTCATAACATTACGAAACACGCCTATGCCAAAATCATTAACAATGAAAATAAGTTTCCTATTTTGCATGGATATGTCCACTTCTACGTTTTGTGATTTTGAGTGTTCTATGGCATTATTCAACATCTCAGAAAAACCAAAGTTCAAAATCGCCTTCACATTTTCAGGAAGTTGTTTGAGTGGGGGATACTGATTTAATATTTGATCATAAACTTCATGTTCATGTAGGTTTTTATTTTTAAGCCGTTTAAATATTTGCGATGGGAAAAGACCGGCTTCCTTGTAAAGTTCCGGTAAAATGTAATACGCGCTATTAGTAGATCCGACCTTTAATAGTTTATTCTCGTGGATTAAAGCGCGAATCAAGAAAGAGGCATATTGTCTAGATACGCCAAACTTTGCCACTATGTCTTGGCTCTTGATTTTTTTCTTTATTTTCGCTAACTTTAAGATATCTTCTTTAGAGAGCATAGTCCTTTATATAAGCTACTTTATTGGTATATTAGTCTATAGTTTATTGATTGTCAAGTGACTTACCAACAATTGTAAAGTGATTGTAAAGCGATTAATTTCCTGTTCAGACCCCCAAGAAACCCTTATACTGCCTTGTATTGGTGAGCACTTAACCCACTATCACCGCCAAAATTAAAACGACCCTGACCGCTTGTTTTAATCCCCACAACAGAACATACTCAATTAAGAATTGCGCTAATTAAAACCGTAAATATATGGACAAACAAAACCCTCTGCCGTCGGCTTCTAACTTATTTGGACAGTCAGTAAAATGGTACGTCTCGCATTTTCCGATAATTTTTGGGGTAACGATTATTCCTATCATATTAAGTATTGTTGGGATTTATATAAATACCGCCTCCGCTTCGCCATCCTTAGTCGCAGGTGTTGCAGCTTTTATATTTTTCTTTATCACTGTTATCGCAGGATTTCTATCAGAACTAGGCCTCCTTGCGGTTGTTGCAGGTGGGAGTTCAAGCGTTGGGAATGCATATCGGAAGGGCCTCCCGTTATTTTGGCCATTTATCTGGGTTAGTTTTCTGGTCGGTCTCACCGCCTTGGGAGGTTTCGTATTGCTCATTATCCCAGGTATAATAATTGGAATTTTTCTAGGCCAATCAATATACGTTCTCTTTACAGAGGATAGAAGGGGAATATCGGCCCTAGTTAAAAGCTGGCACTATGTAAAAGGAAGAGCTGGTTCGGTATTCTGGAGATCATTATTTTTGGGCATTATTGTATTATTAATATCACTGGGTATTAGTTTCTTAGTTGGAGGTTCTGCATTATTGTCGCAGATTAAAAATATATCGCATCCCACTGCCATACAACCGGCAGTTTCGAAACTAAGTCAGATTATTAATACCGCCATAAACCAAATCATCCTAATTCCATTGGGCATCATTTATGGATACCTGCTTTTCAGCGCATTAAGGGCAACAAAAACCGAGCCATTAGACGAAGACCGTGAGCACAAACTTAAAAAGAAGATAATCATCTTTATGATTATCGGCATCATCGGGTTTATATTAATTCCTGTACTATTAGTGGCTTGGCTCTGGGCCGTGCCCCATGGACCTTCTCTTGTGCCTACTACCCTCAATTCTCTACGATAGGAATTCCTGCCAATAGATTCTAACATCGTCCACTACCCTCCGCATGTTACTAATCGTCTTCAAAATTCTTGCGGGAATTATCATCGGATATATCTTTTGGAAATCGTTTTCGGGGAGGCATGAAGGGGAGCGACTGGAACGCTCTATAAGGCCCGTCATATTCGGCTACTGCGTCCACATCCATCATTGGATATGGTGCACAATTTTGCTGATTGGCTTAACGACTGGCGGTACGACAAGCTATTTCTCCGTCGGTCTCCTCATCGGCTCAATCATCCAAGGCCTCGCATACCGCGACCGCTTCGTCATCGTCTACAAACCTGAAGACTTCGAAAAGATTTACGCCAAATTTAAATAATTTTAACCTCTTGCCATCGCCAGTCCCATTACATGCACCGCGCCCGAGTCTTTCAGGATACGGGCGCATTCGTTGAGGGTGGCGCCAGTGGTGCAGACGTCGTCGACGAGAATTATGGAACGGCCACGGAATAGTTCGGAATTCACGCAGGCAAAAAGACCGCGAACATTAGAGAGACGTTCGGGGCGATCTTCGAGTTTAGCTTGCGGAGTGCCGTGAGCGGTCCGAATTAAGCCCGTACCGACCTCGAGACGATAATGGCGGGCGATTGATTGAGCGAGAAGTTCGGCCTGATTAAATCCGCGCCAATATTCTCGAGTTTTATAGAGCGGGACCGCGACCAGGAGGGGATTGCCTTGGACCATCGAGAAATAGTCGCGCTTGGCGAGATGGTCGAGGTATTTGAATGAGAGACGGCTCAATGGGTCAGCAAGATCGGGCAAAAAACGATATTTGAACAGCCTGATAAGCGAGGCGATGGTATGATTTTTAAAATCGCTGACCACAAGGAGCTGGTCGAGGACGTACTGGTCGCGACAGAAGGTACAGGTTTTGCCCAATGGCGTCGGACGATGACAACCCACGCATTCGTTTTGTTTTTTGATGGGCAGAGCGTTAAAGCAGGGCTGGCACAGATATTTTTTATCCAAATATTTACCGCAACCGATGCACCGATAGGGGAAGATTAAATCGACAAACCAATTAAACATAGAGTGGACCCCGCACATAACAAGCTGTAGCCGCTTTGCGGCTTCAGTCTCAAGTTCAGCTTGTTATGTGCGGGGTGGATATTGACAGATGGTTATTATGCTACAATGAAATCAACTATCTCCTCATGTTCAATCTTTTCGGATCAAAAAGCAAACTCGGCATTGATATCGGCACCGCCTCGATTAAAGTCGTCGAACTTGAGAACAATAATAATCGCTTCGCCCTTAAAAACTACGGCCTCTTTGAGATGAAGAGCGACAAGAATGTGCCCACCGGCGAACAGAGCATTCTCAAACTCCCTGACAGCGAAATTATTTGGGGCATTAAAGAAGTCCTCGCTAAATCCAAAATTACGGGCCGGGACGTGATTGCTTCAATTCCGGCCTTCTCCACCTTCGCCACCGTCATCTCAATGCCGTATCTGTCCGAAGACGAACTGGCTAAGGCAATTCCGTTTGAAGCCCGCAAGTACGTCCCGATTCCGCTCGAAGAAGTCGTCCTGGATTGGTCGATCATCGGCGTGACGGGCGAAGGGGCCCGGCCGACGGTCGAAATTTTCCTGGCCGCCGTGCCCAAAGACGAGACCGTCCGCTATCAAAATATCATGGCCGGCGCGGGCCTGAATCTCAAAGCCCTCGAATTGGAAAACTCCGCCCTCATCCGCGCTCTGCTCGGCAATGACTTGGCCCCGACGGCGATTATCAATATCGGCGGACGAAGCACGTCCATCGTCATCGTCAGCAAAGGCTACGAACGCCTGTCGCACAATTACGAAGTCGGCGGATTTGAAATCACCAAAAGTATTTCCCGTTCTCTAAATATCAGTCTCGACAAGGCCGACGAACTCAAAAAGCGCCTCGGCATGAAGCCGACCGACGAAAACATCATCAATGAAGCTATGAGCTCGCTGATTGACATGATGGCCTTTGAAACCAAGAAGACCATGAGCTCCTTCGAGAATGCCCGGGGCGAGAAAGTGGCCCGGGTCTTACTGGTCGGCGGGATGGTCAATATGCCTAATTTTCTCAACTATTTTAAACAGAAATTGGGCCAAGAAGTCTTCGCCGGCAACGCCTTCGCCCGCATCGTCTATCCGGCCGGCCTCGCCCCCGCCATCGGAGAGTTAGCCAGCACCTTTGCCGTGGCAGCCGGTTTGGCCATGCGAGATATCTAGGGGGCAGCCCGACAGTGGCAGATAGCATACATGTCATGTTGATATATAGAAGACACGAAAGTCGAATAGTGAGCTATAATGAAAGGTGGCGGAATTATTTATAAATAATGGCGGACAAAGGCGGACTACAATTGCTTCCGGAGAACAGAAAGCGGATTGACGTTAAGATTCCGGGGGAAAACAGGCTCATCCAGCTCGGCGCGGGTCTTATTGTTTTGGTGCTCGTCATCGCCGGGGGATTGTGGCTGTACAGCAATAGCCTCGCCAATCAAATCGCCAGCGATGACCAACAGCTCGCGGCCCTGGAAGCCCAGCGCGATAAAACAGCCGAACAGAATTTAATTACCCTGTCCAAGCAAGTCGGCATCACCAGCCAGATTCTCAAAAATCACATCTATTGGTCCATCGGCCTTTCTAAAATCGAATCCGCGCTCCAGAACAACATCCAGTTCAAATCCCTCTCGGCCGTCTTGAGCGAAGATAGCCTCCATATCCGCGCCTTGAGCGACAATTACACCACGATTGCCAAACAGCTGGCCGCTTTTGTCGCTGATGATTCAATTACAGACGTGACCCTGGACGGCGTCAGCTCGCTTACTTCCGGCAAGCTTGATTTCAACGCCAGCGTTAAATTCGACCCGGCGAAATTTTTAATGAACCAATGACCCTATCCCGCCCTTACATCGGAGCCTCCCTCATCGCCCTCGCCGGAATCCTTTTCTGGGTCTTGCTGATGCCGGTTTATGACAACGTCATGGCCCAGCGCGATGCCATCGCCCAAAGGGCCGATCTTCTTCAGAACCGAAGCGATATTATCGCCAGCATTAAGACTATGGCCCAGGCATACGCGGCCAGAGCCACGGATATCGCGCGCTTTTCGTCCATCGTGCCGGCCCAAAAAAGCGACCCGGAAATAATCTCTTCGCTCCAAGCCCTCGCCACCCAGAACGGCCTCCAGCTTACGACCATTGCTTTGAGCGGGGACGTGAACCAAGACACCAATCCGTACCAAGAACAATCCATCGACCTCGGCCTGACCGGCAATTATCCGTCGTTCAAATCTTTTTTAATCGCCCTTGAAAGAAACATCCGCCTCATTGATATTATCTCAATTGACGCCAGCCCCACATCCGATAATTCGCCGATTATCAGTTTCCGGATTAAAGGCAATGCTTATTATCTAAAATGACCTCCCCATCCTCTTCCAAACTGCTTTATATCGTGCTCATCATCGCCATCGGCTTGGTCGGCGGCTATGTCGCATACAGCCAGTGGCTCAAGCCGGCCGAAACCTTGATTCCGGCGCCGGCCATCAGCAACCAGGACAGTCTGGCGGCATTTAAAAATCTAAAAATAGATTTTAGCGTTTTAGACAATTCCGCCTACAAGAGCCTCATCACTTCCGGCGAATCGCCGGTCAACCCCGGCATCACCGGCAAGAAAGATTTATTCGCGCCGACACCATAATGCATGCCCCAACTCATACCCACGACACTATTTCAGGAACTCCTGCGAGCCAAGATCATTACGCCTGAACAGGGCGTAAATATAGAGGACATCGCCAAGAAAGAGGGGAAGGATTTAGGCCAGATTTTGATTGCGCAAGGAATTATTTCCGATGACGACCTCGCGGAGCTCAAGTCCAAGCTCTACCGGCTGCCGGTCATGCATCTCGCGGAAATCGAGCTTAGCCACGAGGCCCTCAAAGAAGTCGGGGAGGATGTGGTTAATTTTTACAAAGTCACGCCTTTCGGCAAAGAAAATTCCATATTGAGAATCGGCATTCTTAATCCGGAAGACGTCGAGGCTTTGGAAGCGCTTAAATTTGTCGCGGCGGACAAAGGCCTCACCCTCGAGAAATACGTCATTACCTACAAAGACTTCGACGCGATTGTCCGGAACTACCGGACCCTTTCGGGCGAAGTCGGCAAGGCCCTGGAATCGCTCAATGAAGAGTTCGGCAAAAAAGTAACCGCCGCGCCCGGCCAAAGCTTGGAAGAAATCACCGCCGAAGCGCCGGTGACCAAGATTGTCGCGGTTATCATCCGCCACGCCGTCGACTCCCGGGCTTCGGATATCCACATTGAGCCCTTCGAAGACCGGGTCCGAGTCCGGTTCCGCGTCGACGGCGTTCTCGTGACCGCCCTCACGCTGCCTAAAAACCTGGACTCGGCCGTAGTCACGCGCATCAAAATTCTTTCGGACTTGAAAATAGACGAAACCCGCTTGGCCCAAGATGGCCGATTCTCGACGCGCCTCAACGACCGCAAAATCGACTTCCGCGTTTCGACCTTTCCCACCAAGAACGGCGAAAAAATCGTGATGCGGATTTTGGACCCGCTGTCGGGTTCAATTGATTTGCCCGATTTAGGCCTCGACGGCCGATCTTTGGAAGTCGTGGTCCGGGCGATGGCCAAACCCTTTGGCTCAATCCTGATTACCGGGCCGACCGGGTCCGGCAAATCCACCACCCTCGCCGGCATGCTCAAGCGCATCAACACCGACGATGTGAATATCGTCACGCTCGAAGATCCGATTGAATATTACGTTGACGGCGTGAACCAATCCCAAATTCACGAAGAAATCGGCTACACCTTCGCCTCGGGCTTGCGCCATATCCTGCGGCAAGACCCCGATATCATCATGGTCGGGGAGATTCGAGACAAAGAAACCGCGTCCCTGGCGACGCAAGCCGCCTTGACCGGCCATATCGTGCTTTCCACTCTGCACACCAATGATGCCGTGGGCGTCGTGCCGCGCCTGATTGACATGGGCGTCGAGAAATACCTGATTCCTTCGACTTTAAATGTCGCGGCCGCCCAGCGTTTGCTCCGCCGCTTATGCGCCACTTGCAAGCTGCCGGTCAAAGCCAACGCGGCCGAAACGGCCATCATCGAAAACGCCTTGAAAGATATGCCGGCTTCCTATCAGAAAGAATTACTGTCCAAAGACGGTTACAATATTTTCAAACCCAACCTCGAAAATCCGTGCAAAGAATGCGGAGGCAAGGCCTTCAAGGGCCGGCTGGGTATTTTTGAAATGCTGGAGATGACGCCGGAATTTGAAAAAATAATTCTGGGCAATATTTCCGAAACGGACATGCGCGCCGAGGCGAAGCGCCAAGAAATGATTACCATGTTCCAGGACGGAATTTTAAAAGTATTGAAAGGCGTCGTCTCCTTGGAGGAATTATTGGAAGTCGCCCAAGCGGGGGAGAGTGCGTAGCGTGGGACAACTTTTTCAAAAAAGTTTTCCCAACGATTCAAAAAATATAAGGAATTACTGAACTATCATATGGAAAACCCGCAAAAATATCTTGAAGAGTTACTGACCGCGGCCGGCCAGAATGGCGCCTCGGATTTGCATCTCTCGCCTTCAGCTTATCCCACCCTCCGCGTCGACAGCCGGCTGGTCCCGCTCGTGAACCACGAAATTATGAGCACGGAGACGTTAAAAGACCTCGTTTCCGCCCTGCTCGGCCCGGAACGCCTGGCGCGTTTCCTCTTGGAAAAAGAAATCGACTTTTCGTTTGAACTCGGCGGGAACCGCTACCGCGTCAATGCCTACCAATCTCGGGGCTCTTACGCGGCCACATTACGGCTCATTGCCAGCCAAATCAAGACCTTGGCCGAACTGGGCCTGCCCCCAATCCTGAATATTTTTACCAAACTTTCCCAAGGCTTTGTCCTAGTCGTCGGACCCAATGGACAAGGCAAGTCCACGACGATGGCCAGCCTGATCAATATTATCAACAAAGAACGGGGCGAGAAGATTATTACCATTGAAGATCCTATCGAATATATCTTCACGCCGGAAAAGAGCGTTATTGACCAGCGGGAAGTTTACCAGGACACGCTTTCGTTCGATAAAGCGATCCGTTCCTCCATCCGAGAAAACGTTAATGTCTTGATGATTGGGGATATGCGGGACTACGAAACCATGAGCGCGGCCGCCACGGCCGCCGAGACCGGCCACTTGGTCTTCGCCAGCCTCCACACCAACAGCGCTTCCCAGACGATCGAGCGCATCATCGACGGTTTCCCGCCCAGCCAACAATCCCAAATCCGCAACCAGCTCGCCTCCACTATTTCCGGCGTCGTTTCCCAGCGCCTCGTGCCTCGAATTCAAGGCGGACTCGTCCCGGCGGTGGAAGTGATGATTGCCACCTCGGCCGTCCGCGCCCTGATTCGAGACAATAAGCCCCGCCAGCTCGATCAGACCATTGAGACTAGCCAGAATATTGGTATGATATCAATGGATAAGTCGTTAGCCGATTTGGTCAGGAAAAAAGAAATCAGCCTCGAACGCGCGGAATTCTACTCCATCAATCCGGAAAATCTGCGCAACTACAGCAATGGAATCCCGTAGGAAGTCGCCCTTACGGGTTTGAAAGTCAAACGTTTAATTAAGTATCGTAGTGTCGGGTTCACACCAGAGTGTTTGACCGGCTTCTACGACTTCTGACGGGATGGAATATAAATATCAAGCCAAAAATAACGCCGGCCAGATTGTGGAGGGGATTATCGACGCGCCCTCCCAAGACAGCGCCATTTCGATTCTCCACAACAAACAGCTCGTGGTCCTGTCGCTGATTCTCTTTAAGAAGGACGTGTTTTCTAAAGACTTGAACCAGGTCCTTTCCCGGACGACCAATAAAGATATCGTTGTCTTCACGCGCCAGCTTTCCACCCTCATTGAAGCCGATATGCCCCTGGCCGAGGGCCTGCGCACCCTGGCCCAGCAGACCGAGAAACCGGGGTTGAAAAAAATAGTCATGGACGTCGCCAGCGCCGTCGAAGGCGGATCATCGCTATCCGTGGCCATGGCCGCTCACCCGAAAGTATTTACGGCTTTCTATATTAAGCTGGTTCAGGCGGGAGAAATTACAGGCAAGCTTGAGAGCTCACTCTCTTATCTGGCCGACTACCTCGAACACAGCCAGAGCATTAATTCAAAAATCACGGGCGCCTTGATTTATCCGGCCTTCGTCGTTTCGGCCATGATTATTGTCGGGTTGATTATGGGCATCTACGTCCTGCCCCAATTGCTTTCCGTCTTCAAAGACTGGGGCGTCGATTTGCCATTAAGCACCCGGATTCTTATGGCCGGCACGGCATTCCTAAATGACTATATCTTCTATATTTTGGCAATTTTGGTCATTGCCGGGTTTTTACTGACCCGATTCCTCCGCAGTCCGCAAGGAAAAGTTTGGCGGGATAATCTCCTGGTCAATATGCCGGGGCTGGGCAGCGTGGTCCGAAACCTCTATTTGGCCCGCATGGCGGAGAGTCTTTCCACGCTTATTAAGTCGGGCATCTCAATTCTCGATGCGATCCACATCACTTCAGAATTGGTGGGCAATGAAAATTATCGGAAAATTATGCTCGACGCCGAAGAAAACGTCCGGAGCGGCGGCAGTATCTCCGAAATTCTTAGCCAGCACAAAGAAATGCCGCCCATGTTCAGTTCAATGGTCGCCATCGGCGAGCGGACCGGCAAGCTCGACTATATGCTCGAGTACGTTTCTAAATTCTACAAATCCGAATCGGACACGGCCATCGGCAGTATCACCCAGCTGATTGAACCGATCTTGGTGCTTGTTCTCGGCTTGGCCGTCGCTATCCTGGTGGCCAGTATTCTTCTGCCAATCTACAGCCTCGTCGGATCGGCCGGCTAATCCCGCACATAACGGGTGCCTGCAATAGCGTTGCGACGCTTTCCGTGATTAAAAACATTCATCATACTGCAAGGTTTTTATTACTTAGTCATGCAATACTATTGCTTGAGTAACTAGCACCCGTTATGTGCGGGATGTTGATATCTCTGATTGCGCTCTTTGAAACGTGGCCTATAATGAAGTTATTAAATTAATAAATCTCTTTCGTGCCTATTAAAAAATCGTTCCGGCTCTCTCGAGGCTTCACTTTAGTCGAATTGCTGGTGGTCATCGCCATCATCGGCGTCTTGGCCACTTTATTGCTCTTGCAGCTTGGCGTGGCCCGCCAGCGCGCCCGCGATGCCAAGCGCATTGCCGACGTCAATCAAGTCCGCACCGCCGTCGAGCTCTACTTCGACGACAATGGCCAATATCCGCAAGTGGCCACCTATGCCGGACTCGCTTCGCTCCTCGCGCCGAAATACTTAGTCCTCCTGCCGCTTGACGCGCTCAATCTTAGCCCGTTCGTCTACAATTACGCTTACAACGGCAACACGAAATATCAGATTTCGGCGACCCTGGAGCAGTGGGCTCAAGCCTTGAACTCCGACGCCGACATCAATTCCACCGCCGGCGGTTGGACCGGCCAGACGGTAGACGGTTCCAAAGATTCCAAAACCGACTGCGCGACTCCTTCCACGACCGCTTGTATCTACGACCAGGGCCAGAACTAACTCTCGTCCAAATCACCCCGCCCTGGCGGGGTGATTTTGTGTTATGATTTAGTTAATGACACCGGCCATTATTCTCGCCGTCATCGGCGGACTTATTTACGGAAGCTTTCTCAACGTTCTGTTGTGGCGGCTGCCGGAAGGAGAGGGGGTTAACGGCCGGTCGCGCTGCCGGTCCTGCCATCATACACTGGCATGGTATGATCTTATTCCGATTGTAAGTTTTATCGCCCTTCAGGGAAAATGCCGATATTGCCGCGAACGCATTCATCTTCGCTATCCTTTGGTCGAACTGGCGGCGGCGGCGGTTCTCGGAATCTTCTTTGCCGTCCGAATACCGTCCCTGAACATCGAGACTATCATCGACATTTTCGGCCTCTTGATATTAGTAAGCTTATTTTTCTTCGATCTTTTCTATTTTATCCTGCCGGACGCCATCATATTCCCCGCTATCGGCGTATACGCCGTCTATGACCTTGCCAAACTCGCGCATCCGCTCCCGTATTTCCTGACCGCATTACTTGCGGCGAGTTTTTTTGCTATACTTTACACAATCTCCGGCGGGAAAAAGCTCGGCTTCGGCGACGTCAAGCTGGCCATCCTGCTGGGGCTGATATTCGGTTATCCGCTCGGGTTTGTAACCGTGGTCTTAGGCATCTGGCTGGCCGCGCTCGTCGCCCTGGGCCTCCTGCTCACGGGCCGGGCCAAGCGGACAGACGCCATTCCGCTGGGTTCTTTTTTAGCCATTGCCGCCATCGTCTCGATTATTTTTTATCATGAAACATTTCCTTTCATTTCCCTGTTCCGCTAAAAAAAGCCTGGTCCGGCAAGCCGGATTCACCCTCGTGGAGATGGCGGTGGTCGCCGGGATTATCGGGTTTTTAAGCACCGCGCTCATTATTGATTTTTCCCGGACGCGAATCGATGTCGACCAAAGCGCCAGCCTGGTCATGGCCACCGTCCGCGAAGCCCAGACCAGAGCCGTTTCCAGTACGGTCTACGGCGGTTATAATCCCTGCGGTTACGGCGTTCACTATGTTTCACCCACCCAGCTCGCGATTTATATCGGCCCGGACGCCTCGACGGTAGATTGCCCGAGTATCGCCAACAAAAACTATCAGCCCGGCCAAGACGTGCTTCTCGCCCACCAGTCATTCAGCGATCCCAAAATCCAATTCATCAGCCCTTTTAACGATATCTTCTTCCTGCCGCCGGATCCAAAAACATATTTGAATAACGATGCTTCGCTCAACCAATCGCCAATCGGCATCCAAATCGGCGCGATTGGCGGGACGTGTCCCGCAAATTGCCGGACCATATTTGTCTATCCGTCCGGCAAAATCGAATCCCAATGACGCATAATAATTTTCAAAAAGGTTTCACTTTGGTCGAAACGCTCGTCACGCTCGTGATTCTGACCGTCGCCCTCATTCCAATTCTCAATCTCTCTAGCGGCGCTTCAAGAGTCAGCTCGGACATTCAGAACAATCTCGTCGCGGCCGGCCTGGCCCAAGAGGGCGTCGAGGTCATCCACGCCATCCGCGACACGAACTGGTTTAACAATCAGGCTTTCGACTCGGGTTTGAGCGACGGCGTCTATCAGGTCGAATGGAATTCCACAACGTTACTTTCGCTCGATAGCAATCCCGTGCTGAACTTAAACAACGGCCGCTACACCTACTCGGGCGGGACCCCGACCAAATTCACCCGAACCGTCACCATCACCAAAATTAACACGGGGGAATTGCGAGTCGTCAGCCAAGTTACGTGGCTGGGCCGGGCCAATGACGCCAAATCAATCTCGGCTGAAGACCATTTATTTAACTGGAAATAATATTGATGAAATTCCAAATTACAAAATCCAAATTACAAAAAGGACTTGCCCGCCTGAATTTTTGGAACAAAAAATCTGGCGGGTTTACGATCGTCGAAGTTCTCGTGTCGGCGCTTGTTTTCTCAATAATCGCCATCGTGGTCAGCGGGCTGTTCGTCCAAATCCTGGACCTAGAGCAACGGTCATTCGCGTCCCAAAAGATTCAAGAAAACGGTCTCTTTATCATGGAACTCATGTCCCGCGAGATTCGAGTGAGCCAAATAGTAGACACTGATCAAACACCGCAGGGGGATTCAATAAATTGTACTCTGACTTCGCTGACGATTCGCCACCCCGTTAATGGCACTATCACGTATACCCTCGCTAATGGCGTGCTCCAGCGAATCGCCGACGGAATCACAACGGATTTGAGCTCATCCGGCGTAGCATTTTCCCGTTTGAATTTTTGTCTTATGGGTTCCGGCCCGACCGACCACCAGCAGGCCCGAGTGGCGATTCTGGCGTCAATCCAGAATAAAACCGGCAAAGAAATTTTAACCACCAGCTTAGAGACAACGGTCTCATCCCGCGATGTTCAAACCGAATTTTAAAAATAATCAGCGAGGTTCCGCCCCTCACATGAAGAACCGTGGCCACTTAGTGGCCTGGTCTGCATGCGGCTCTTCATGTGAGGGGTCCGTAATTATATTTACGCTTTTGATATTGGGGAGTATGCTGGCCATAACCTTGGCCCTGGCAGGTATTTACTTGCCCAAACTGCGGGCGGTCGGGGATGCCGGCGCCGGTTCCGTCGGCGCCATCTACGCCGCCGATAGCGCTTTGGAGTGGTGCATTTATACCAATCGCGCGAATCCGGCGCTCCCCCCGCCGGTTATGGCTAATGGCGCGACCTATAAAATCTTGCCTGCCAATGCCGCCGATTGCACGGCCTTGCCCCTCAATAACCAAGTCGTCGGCACCTATCGCAATGTCAGCCGTTCCCTGCAGGTAACCACGCCTTGAAATAAGGAACAATGAACAAGGACCACTGAACACTAAAGAACACATTTTTATTCCACGTTCATTGCTCTCTATTCACTGTTCATTCCTTAATGACCCCAATCGAAGCCAAAGAGCGCGTCAAAAAACTGCGTCAGGTGATTAATCATCACCGCCATCAGTATCACACCCTCGACGTGCCGGAAATTTCCGACGCCGCTTTTGACGCGCTCGTCCACGAATTGGCTGGCCTAGAAAAAGAATTTCCGGATTTAGCCAAGCCCAATTCACCGACCCAACAAGTCGGGGGACAGCCATTAAAACAATTCGGCAAGGTTCAGCATATTTCCCGCATGAATTCCTTGAATGACGCTTTCTCGCCCGAAGACGTTCAGAAGTGGCTGGAAAGACTCGCTAATTTGGGCATTAAGGATATTCCCGAATTTTACTGCGATCTGAAAATGGACGGTCTAGCCGTGGAATTAAAATATCTAGCTGGAGTTTTTGTCCAAGGTTCCACCCGCGGGGATGGGCTCATTGGCGAAGACATCACTCAAAATCTTAAGACCGTCGAGACGATTCCTCTGCGATTAAAAGGCGCGCCAGCCGGCGAAATATATATTCGAGGCGAAGTTTTCTTGACCAAAAAAGAATTCGCGCGCATCAATAAAGAGCAAAAACAGAAAGGCGGCAAGCTCTACGCCAACCCGCGCAATACCGCCGCCGGCTCCCTCCGCCAGCTCGACCCGGCCATTACCGCCGGTCGGAAGCTCAACTTTTACGCGTATGATCTAATTGATGCCGACAATAAATTCAAAACCAAGAAAGAAAAATACGAGACCCTCGACAAGTGGGGAATCGCCGCTAACCCAAACAGCGCAGCAGTTTCCACTGTTGAAGAAATTCAGGCCTTCCGAGACCGCTGGGAGAAAGGCCGAGAAAAGTTGGATTATGAACTGGATGGCGTCGTTATTTCCATCAACGACAATCGGCTCTACGAACAAGCCGGCATAATCGGCAAAGCGCCCCGGGGCGGTATCGCCTATAAATTCACGCCTCGCGAAGCCCAGACCAGCGTCGAAGACATCCAAGTCCAAGTTGGCCGGACTGGCGTCTTGACCCCCGTCGCGCACTTACGGCCCGTCTTAATCGGCGGTACCACTGTTAGTCGAGCCACCTTGCATAATATCGATGAGATTAAACGTCTGGGCGTGAAAATCGGGGATACGGTGATGGTTGGCCGGGCCGGGGATGTGATTCCCGATATCCTGCAAGTGCTGACCGAACTTCGTACCGGCCAAGAAAAAGATTTCCATCTGCCCAAAAAATGCCCGGTTTGCGGAACGGCGATTAAAAAAGAGGAAGGCCAGGTCGCGTCCTACTGCCCGAACCTTGACTGTCCCGCCCGCCAGCGCGAGACTATCTATCATTTCTGCTCCCGCAGCGCCCTGAACATCGACGGCGTCGGCCCGGCCATTGTTGACGCTCTCATGGATGCCGGCCTCGTCCAGGACTACGCCGATTTGTTTTCGTTAAAAGTCGAAGACCTTCAGAACCTCGACCGCTTCGCCGAAGTTTCCAGCGCCAATGTCATCAAAGCCATCGCGGACCGCAAAAAAGTTCCGCTCGCTCGTTTTGTCTATGGCCTTGGTATCATGCATGTCGGCGAGGAGACCGCTCGTGTCTTAGCTCAACATTTTCGCACTTTAGACAAAATATCCGAAGCCACCGAAGAAGAATTGACAGCCGTTGAAGATGTCGGCCCGGTCGTCTCGGCCAGCATCGTTGAGTGGTTTAAACGGCCATATCATCGAAATATATTAAAGAAGTTTGAAAAAGCGGGAGTCAAAATACTTGCCGACAAGGGCATGGTCAAAGGCAAGCTTTTCGGCCAGACCTTCGTCATCACCGGCACCCTCGACTCCATGTCCCGCGAAGAAGCCGGCGCCAAAATCCGCGCCCTCGGTGGCAAAGTCTCTTCCTCGGTCTCCAAAGACACCTCCGCCGTCATTGCCGGTTCCGATCCCGGTTCTAAATACGATAAGGCGGAGCGACTCAAAGTAAAAATCATCAACGAAGAAGAATTCCTGAAGTTAATCAGGTAGCACTCTTCGACTTATAATTTAGCGTACGCCAAATTATAAGTCATCCATGATTTTATTTTGTAGCTTCTTTGTATTGCCATGACTCAATAAGCCAAGATATGATTGCTTCACGGCCCCGTTTCCTTGTTTGGCTTTTAAATTCCTTATCATTCGTCTTTTTGTCGTCGTTCTCAAGACTCGATGATTAGGAAAATGAACCCAGCCCAGAAAATCAACGCCGGAAAATATGGTCCTAACAGAAACCTTGTCAGGATGTAGCTCCAGTTTCAAGCGTTCAGAAAGGAAAGTTTTAATCTCGGATAAAATTTCTCCAAGCCGAGCTTTGTCTTTCTCTAAAATGACAAAATCATCAGCATATCTAATATAGTATCTCGCTTTTAGGCGATGTTTCACAAATTGATCGAACTCATTTAAATATATATTCACCAGAAGTTGAGAGGTTAGGTTTCCTAGAGGCAGACCGATTCCTTCACGAACAGAGAAACTTTGAAGTATCAGTCTGAACAAATGAATTATATTTTGATCCTCAATATATTTCTCGAGAATAGACAAAAGAATCCCGTGATCAATGGAAGCAAAGAATTTTCGAATATCGCATTTCAAAACCCAGACCGTTTCTTTCCGGTTATTTGATAGCTGCCACACAAATCTTTTAAGTTTCCTAATCGCTTTGTGTGTCGCTTTGTCATAACGGCACGAATATGAATCGGGTATAAATGTCCGATCAAAAAACGGATAGAGTTGCCGATATATGGCGCGATGGAGCAATCTGTCTCGAACGCTTGCCTTATGGATATTCCTCGGCTTCGGGTCGGAGATATTAAATGCCTCATATCCTCGATGCCGATATGTCCGAGCGACAAGATCATTATGAAGAGAAATAATATTGCTCATCAAATTCCTCTCAAACTCCTGCACGTCTTTTCGTTGATGCTTCCCAACTATAAATTCTCTCCATGCGCCAAGGAGATTTTCTAAAGATATGATACTATCGTAGGTATGAGTGAATCTAATTCGAGCCATAATCCTTTAAGCCCCCCCCCAGGCTTCTGCCACTTCTGCAGAAAGTTAAGAGTGTTTATCTCATCTGGTTTCAATATTACCAAACTCTCCCGCGAGGACATAAATACACGCTCGGCCAGCAGATAGATATTCTGTGGATAGAAATTATAAAATCAATTTCAAGTGCGGCGTTTTTGCCCCGAACAGAAAAGCTTCCTTTCATACGGCTTGCGATACAACGAGTAGATACCTTAAAAATACTTTTGATGGTTCTGTGGGAAGCAAAATCGCTTCAAGACAAAAGATATGGACTTCTCTCGATGGAAATTGAAACTATCGGCAAAATGCTCGGCGGCTGGTATGGACAAGTCACAAAACAAAACTCCCTCGGAGTGCCGAAGGAGAAATGAAGATAGTTTCGAGCAGAGCCGCGGGATTGTTGTCGTTCCAATCGTTGTCGAGCCAGTTGTAGTTCCGGTGCCACGCACCGTCGTTGAAGTACAGGTAGCGGACGTACAGGTTGTCGGTCTTCGGATTGCGGTTGCGTAGAGCGCGCCATCCAAGTCTTCACCGCCCATTGAAGGCCCGTGCCGATCTCTGGGCTGTATTTCATGCCGTATCTAAAATACGTTAGCACGCTCTACCAAGTATCTTTATTTTTTAAAGTTTCTGCATACGTCACGCTATCTCGGTCCGACAAGGACAGAAATATTCTGAACGCATGGATACTGGCTTCGGCATCTGGAGACTTTCGTCCCCAGCATATTCGCCTAACGCCGTTTTTATTATACAAAATTTTTTAAAATAGAAATAGCCCTGATAGGATTCGCTTGGGGGCAAATCCTATCAGGGCAGAGGTTCAGAGGGCCAGGACTTAGCGCCCTAGAACCCAGCGCTAACTTGCGAGCAGAGCCGCGGGAGAGTTGTCGTCCCAATCGATGTCGAGCCAGTAGTAGAACCGGTGCCACGCACCGTCGTTGAAGTACAGGCAGCGGACGTATAGGCTGTCGGTCTCCGGATTGCGGTAGATCGTCCCCCAGAAGAAGATGTAGCGAACGTTGCCCTTGTCGTCGCGCTTCCAGTCCTCCGGGATGAGATGCTGGTTCTCGTAAAGGGCATCGAGAATGTTCGCGTTGAGCACCACCTTCTTGGTGACCTCGTCACGCAACTCGTAGCCCTTGATTGTCTTGCCATTCAGCTGGCGCTGGGACAGGTAGAGCTCAACTTTGCGCCCACCGACGTACAAGCCGTCGGCACGCTTCTCGACCCCGAACCAGCCGTGGCCCTCGTGTCTCTCGACCCGCGCGCCATCGAACGGTAGCTTGGGCGAGAAGTCGAGGTTGACCGAGATGGTCGTATCGTTGATCTTGCGCCAGAGGGGCTCGGGGACGGGCGGGACGATTGTGGCCTCCGTGATCAGCTTTGCCACCAGCTCGTCGACGAGACGATTCTTGGTGTCTTCTGACAGGCCTAGGACGGCTTCCTCGTTGCCTTTGATGCCGGTCGTCAGGCGCGTCGTTATTGTCGTGACGAGCCCGAACGCCGAACCAATTTGTGATTTCGCCATTGTCGTTGCTCCCTAGCATTGGCTGCCCCTCATCCCGCGGAATTGCGAGACCCCAGGCTTACCAATTACCGAATACTCAAAGTGCTATCTTACGTTTCAATTATACTCCCATTTTGGTTAAAAGTCAATAGTGGCAAAGGAGCTGATTTATGATAATTTTTAAGGATGTTATCTGATACCGAAGTCGAATATATCGCCAAGCTCGCGAGGATTACCATCAATGACGCCGAGAAGGAAAAGCTGAAAAAAGATTTGTCGGCGATTTTGGATTACATCGAAAAACTCAACAAAGCCGATACGTCTTCGGTGGAACCGCTCTATCAAACCACGGGATTAGTAAATGCCACCCGTATAGATGAGCCGCGCGGAGAGTTCCCGATGAACGATAAGTTGGAGGGATTGCTTATCGGCCAAGCCCCGGCCCGCAAAGAGCGATTCGTGAAAGTTAAATCAATACTGAACAAGAAGTAAGAATTACGAGTTAAGAATTAAGATGCTAGAAAAAAACCATACAATCAAATCGGCCAGAGAAGCCCTGAAGAGGAGAGATTTTTCCGTTGAGGAATTGTTTAACCATTATCACCAAAGAATCGTCGAGAAGAATAAAGACCTTAACGCTTATCTGACTGTTTTTGAAAATTGTCTCCCTACGGGAGATCTCCCAAAGGGAGAGAAATTGAAAACTGAAAATTCGAAATCACCGCTCTGGGGGATTCCGGTGGCAATCAAGGACAATATGCTTATCGAAGGGACACGCACTACGGCCGGCTCCAAAATACTGGAAAATTACATCTCCGCCTACGACGCCACGGTGATTAAAAAACTCCGCTCGGCGGGAGCGGTATTTCTCGGCAAGACCAACCTCGACGAATTCGCCATGGGCAGTTCCACCGAAAACTCGGCCTATGGCCCGACTAAAAATCCATTGGATACTTCGCGCATCCCCGGCGGTTCGTCGGGCGGTTCCGCGGCGGCCGTGGCTGGAGATTTGGCTGTTTTTGCTCTTGGTTCGGATACTGGCGGTTCGATTCGCCAACCAGCTTCCATGTGCGGAATTGTGGGTCTTAAGCCGACTTATGGGCGCGTCTCTCGGCATGGGCTCATCGCAATGGCTTCTTCATTTGATCAAATCGGGCCACTCACGAAAACCGTTGAAGATTCGGCGATTGTTTTGAATGTGCTCTGCGGCCATGACATCTTTGATTCCACAACCGTTAATAACGCAGTGCCAGATTTTACCGCCGCGCTCAATGATTCCATCAAAGGTTTAACTATCGGCGTGCCTAAAGAATTTTTCGGTACAGGTTTATCGCCAGAAGTTGAAGAACGTATCAAAACCACTATCACAAAACTCAAAGACCTTGGCTGTAAAATCAAAGAAATATCTCTTCCAAATTTTGAATACGCTCTGGCCGCATACTATGTCGCCGTGCCCAGCGAAATTTCCGCCAACCTCGCCCGCTTCGACGGTGTCCGCTACGGCTATTCGGCCAAAGACGGAGAGAATCTCATCGATACCTATTTCAAATCCCGCACTGAAGGACTTGGAGCCGAACCCAAGCGCCGAATCATGCTCGGCGCCTACGCTTTGTCATCCGGCTACTACGACGCCTATTATTTAAAAGCTCAAAAAGTCCGCGCCTTGATTAAAAAAGATTTTGATGAGGCATTCAAAGACGTAGACGTCATCGTCGGCCCGACGGCGCCCAACACCGCCTTCAAGATAGGGGAGAAAGCGTCCGACCCGCTGGCGTTATACTTGGAAGACGTCTACACTGTGCCGGTTAATCTGGCTGGTTTGCCCGCTATTTCAATTCCGTGCGGATTGGGAACAGAAAGCAAGATGCCCGTCGGGTTTCAAATCATTGCTAAGCCGTTCGACGAAGCCACCTTGCTCCGCGTCGCGCACCAGCTCGAACAAGCGCTAAAATAGTATGCACCAAATATATAATCAATTTATCATCGCGTTCTACCAATGGACTTCGTTCCAAGTCGGCAGTTTTAATTTGGCCGATATGGGCGCCAATTTTCAAAGTGCCTTCTTAGACTCTTCCTTTGCCTACACTCTTCAAATTATTTCCGCGCTGATAACGATTGTCTTGGGCGCCGCGGCCGCCTACTTGGTAATCAAGCGAAAAGAGTTTGATAAAATACTGGCCGGACAAGAAGCGGTGCCAGTGGAAATTGCCGGAGTCGGCCCGATTCAAGAACAATGGAACGACATCATGCGCCACATTGATTCCGTCCATGAAGGCGAGTGGAAATTCGCGGTGATTGAAGCCGATACGATTGTTGATGGCGTCTTAAAAAATTACTTCGTCGGCGATACAATGGGGGAGCGTCTGTTAAATATCGACAAAACCAAGCTTCTCGCCATTGATGACCTCTGGGAGGCCCACAAAATCCGCAATCGTTTGGCCCATGACCCGAACTATTTCCTCCGCCACGCCGAAGCCCTCCGCGCCGTCAAACTTTTTAAATCCGTCCTCAAAGAACTCGGGGCGATAGCATAATAAAACGCCAGCTGTTGTACCGGGTAGGGCAACATGCTGGCGTTTTCCGGAATAAATTCCGGGGAAGGCGTGCGACGTGTACGCATGCGTGACTCCTATGGTTTGTTGTCGGTTTGTTCCGCTTCGGGGAAGGCATCGAGGAGCTCGACTTCCCATTCTAGGAGTTGATTGGCATACATCCCATACTCAAGAGCGAATTCTCTCATGCTCTTGATGAGTTCAGACGCCCCGCGCACAGCTTGAGCATCTACGGGACTCATCCTGAGCAATCGATTCTTGCCCTCTCGGAACCTGACCATGTCCGAGACCGGATTTACCGACCCCTTGGCTGTTGCACGCATACCGCTACCACTCCTTTCGTTTGGATACGAGGAACTGACTGGATTTTATCGAGAGTTTAACATTTCGTCAACCCCTCACTTGAAAACTAACGTCAGTAAATACCGAGGATAATTAGTTTTAAAGTGAGGGGTGAAAAGGAGCCTTTGTGGTGTCATTATATCATTTGCTCG
>PLYL01000016.1:46623-54562 GCA_003151795.1 Candidatus Yanofskyibacteriota bacterium
ATTTTTTGGGGAAAGGATTTTGCAAAACTTCGGCTCATTTGTTTTTGAATTCGGATGTCGCAAATGGAAAAGGAGGGGTTTGGGGAGGAATTTTCCATTTGCTCCTCTTTTTGTTTTGGGGGAATTCGGGGCGGACATGTATGCATTATACTGCACTCTTGCAATACAATGCAAGTTTTTATATTATGTACTTATGTCATCAGGTAAAAAACTTGGGGAGAACCTAAGAAAATGGCGTTTGAAAAAGGATATGTCGCAAGGAGACCTTG
The DNA here is from genome assembly GCA_003151795.1 of Candidatus Yanofskyibacteriota bacterium. GTDB lineage: Bacteria > Patescibacteriota > Minisyncoccia > 2-02-FULL-40-12 > GWA2-44-9 > 2-01-FULL-41-21. Next base: position 46,893 of record PLYL01000016.1, read on the forward strand.
CGACGGCTTTGAGCGTTGATCGAGCCTACATCAGCAACATTGAAAATGGTCGTATGAACCCAACTCTTTCAACTTTGGAAAAGATCGCTAATGCGTTGGGGATTTCCAGTAGCGAGCTTTTGAAATAAATTTTTATGCAAAAAGAAGCCAAAGCCAGAATCAAAATCAATAATCTACTTCAAGAATCAAACTGGAGATTTTTTGACGATGAAAAAGGCACAGCAAACATTACTTTGGAAAACAATGTGAAGCTGACAAAAAATGCCGTTGATGAACTAGGTAATGATTTTGATAAAACAAAAGACGGCTTTGTCGATTTTCTTCTGCTCGATGAAAAGGGTTTTCCATATCTAGTTTTGGAAGCAAAATCAGAGGATAAAGACCCTTTGAATGGGAAAGAACAAGCTCGCCGTTATGCTCAATCTCTCAATGTTCGCTTTGTAATTCTTTCAAACGGCAACATCCACTATTTTTGGGATTTAGAGCGAGGCAATCCGCAAATAATCACAGTTTTTCCAACACAAGAATCTCTAAAACATTTTGAATTGTTCAAACCTGACCCAGCAAAACTTGCGGATGAAAAATTGACTGCTGATTATATAGCACTAACACAAAATCCTACTTATCAAAAAGATCCACGATGGAGCGACGATAAAAAATCAGAGCTTGTAAAAGAATATGACCTAAAATTTTTGCGTCCATACCAACTGAAAGCGATAGAGGCTTTGCAAGGTTGGGCAAGCAGTGGAAAAGATCGTTATCTCTTTGAAATGGCAACAGGAACAGGTAAAACCCTCACCTGCGCCGCCGTTATAAAACTATTTCTTAAAACTGGAAATGCAAAAAGAGTTTTGTTTTTAGTAGACCGCATAGAACTTGAGGATCAGGCGGCGAAAAATTTCAAGAAGTGGCTTTCAAAAGATTATACGACTGTTATCTACAAAGAAAATCGTGATGATTGGCGAAAAGCCGAAATTGTCGTTACCACGATTCAAAGTATTTCTGATAAATACCAAAAACTTTTTTCCCCGACAGATTTTGACCTTATTATTTCAGACGAAGCTCATCGTTCAATCGGTGGAAACAGCCGAGCGGTTTTTGAATATTTTGTTGGATATAAACTTGGACTTACTGCAACACCTAAAAATTATCTCAAAGGCATTGACCCTGTAAAACTAGGCGAAAAAGACCCGCGAGCTTGGGAGCGTCGGCAACTTCTTGATACATATACTACTTTTGGTTGCGAAAACGGCGAGCCGACTTTCCGTTATAGTTTGCTAGATGGAGTAAAAGAGGGCTTTTTAGTAAATCCTATCGTTGCTGATGCTAGAACAGAAATAACAACACAGCTTTTGTCTGATGAGGGATATTCTTTGCTTGTTGATACCGAAGAAGGAAAAGAGGAACAAACTTTTTACCAAAGGGATTTTGAAAGGAAATTTTTCTCTTACAAAACAAACACAATTTTCTGCGAAACTTTTCTCAAAAATGCTCTTGTTGATCCAGTAAGTGGAGAAATAGGCAAAAGTATCATTTATTGCGTTAGTCAAAATCACGCGACAAAAATTACGCAAATGCTTAACCAGTTAGCTGATAAGCACTACCCAAATAAATATAATTCAGATTTTGCCGTTCAAGTTACTTCAAATATTAGCGATGCCCAGCAATTCACAATACATTTTTCAAACGACAATCTCAATGGACATACAAAATGGCTCGATGGATACAAATCAAGCAAGACGAGAGTTTGCGTAACTGTTGGAATGATGACTACCGGCTATGACTGCCAAAATATATTAAATCTCGGACTTATGCGCCCGATCTTCTCGCCTACAGATTTTATTCAGATCAAAGGACGCGGTACACGAAAATATGTTTTTTCATTTGAAAATGACGGAGAAAAAACTGATACCGAAAAAGATAAATTCAAGCTTTTTGATTTCTTTGCAAACTGCGAATATTTTGAGGAAAAGTTTAACTATGACGAGATTCTAAAAATACCAAAAATTGGAACTGGTGGTACTGATGGCGGGGGTATTGATATTGACGAAGTAATTATAGGAACTCCCGACCCACTTAAAACTTTCAACGAAAAAGCCGTAGGTGTTGAGGGAATGAAAGTTGATAGAAAACTCTTTGAGAAATTTGAGGACACAATCAAAGCTGACCCATTTATCAAAGAGAAATATGAGCAGGGCGACATGCAGGCAGTTGAAGAATATGTAAAGACAGAGATTTTTGATAAACCGCAGGAATTTTATAATCTTGAGAAATTGAGAAAATCGGCAAAAATTGACCGCCGTATTTCCTTGCGTGAAGTTATGGATAAAATCTTTGGACGGCTTGATAAATTCAAAAATAAAGATGAGCTTTTGGAAGAAGAATTTGAAAAGTTTATCTCTATCTATAAACCAGACAGTAAATATTACTACCCGATTAAAAATTTCCTAAAAGCATACATAACCGACAATGAAATTCGGGAGATTGTAGAATCAAAAGAATATGGTCGCTTTGCCACAAATCCAAAAGTATCGATGGGAGATTTCAAAGAGCTAAATGGCTTTCGCGAAGTGATACCGGAATATGTTAAAGATTATGTGTCAGTAAATACTTATATGTAAATTATGCTTACTCAAGAAACAAAACGAAAAATTGACTCTGCTCGCAATATCCTTGTCGGCAAAGTCCCAGACCCAAAAGCCCAAGTTGAGCAAATCACGACGGCTTTGATTTATAAGTTTATGGACGATATGGATAAGGAAGCCATTGAACTTGGCGGTAAAGCAAGATTTTTCACCAAAGGTTTTGAAAAATATGCGTGGACAAAATTACTTGATCAAAAACTTGGTGGACATGAGCGTTTGGAACTTTATGGCGAAGCCGTTGCAAAAATGTCTCAAAATCCTCACATCCCGCAATTATTTCGTGATATTTTCAAAGATGCTTTTCTTCCATACCGAAGCCCTGAAACTTTGACCTTATTTTTGAAAGAAATAAATGGCTTTACTTACGACCACAGCGAAGATTTAGGAAATGCTTTTGAATATCTACTTTCCATTCTTGGCTCGCAAGGCGACGCCGGACAATTTCGTACACCTCGCCATATTATTGATTTCATTGCCGAAGTTGTAGACCCGAAAAAGGGAGACAGAATTTTAGACCCCGCTTGTGGTACGGCTGGATTTTTAATTTCTGCATACAAACATATTCTTAAACAGCAAAAGGAAAAACCACTTACTCCCGACGAAAAAGAAAAGTTAATGAATAATCTTGTCGGCTATGATATTTCTCCTGACATGGTGAAGCTCTCAAAAGTTAATATGTATTTGCACGGTTTTGCCGAGCCAAAGATTTTTGAATATGACACGCTTTCAAGCGAGGAGAAGTGGGACGAAATGTATGATGTGATTATGGCAAATCCGCCGTTTATGACACCGACGGGCGGAATAAAACCCCACAAAAGATTTTCTGTTCAAGCAAATCGCTCAGAAGTGCTTTTTGTAGATTACATAAAGGAACATCTTCGTCCGAATGGACGAGCAGGTATTATTGTGCCAGAAGGCATAATTTTCCAATCCGCAGGAGCATATAAACAACTTCGCAAAATTTTGATTGAAGATGGATTGTTTGCCGTTGTCTCCCTTCCCGCTGGAGTTTTTAATCCATATTCTGGCGTAAAAACAAGCATTCTATTTTTTGATAATTCTCTATCAAAGAAAACGGACAACATTTTGTTTATTCGCGTATTGAATGACGGTTTTGATCTTGGTGCGCAAAGACGACCACGACCAGATTTACCAAACGATCTTGTTTGTGAAGGTGGGGCTATTGATGTTCTTGTTGAGCAGAGGTTGGCAATTGAAACAGGGAAGAAAAATAAATGGCTACAGAAGAATAGTATTTTTGCCTACGAAATTAAAAAGGAACAAATATCACGAACGGGTGACTATAACCTTTCTGCTGAAAGATACCGATTAGATAATCTTGGGGAAATGAAGAATCAAAAATGGCCAATGGTTGAATTAGGAGAAGTCTGTAACATTATTGGCGGTTCTACTCCATTGAGAAGTGAAAAAAGTTACTGGGAGAATGGAACAATTCCATGGTTCACAATTGATGACATTAGAAATCAAGGAAGAATAATCAAAGAGACGGCTCAAAAAGTTACGCAAAAAGCACTTGAAAAAACAAGCTTGAAAATGTTGCCGATAAAGACAATCTTACTTTGCTGTACGGCTTCTGTTGGAGAATACGCAATTACAGAGATAGAAACCACAACAAATCAGCAGTTTAATGGTTTGGTGGTAAAAAATGAATATAAAGAAAAGCTGTTACCAGAATTTTTATTCAACATATCAAAAACATTTAAAAGTAAATTACTAGGAGTAAGTGGCAAAACATCATTTGATTTTGTTTCTGCTGGATCTTTAAAAAAAATTAAAATTCCACTTCCTCCAATTGAAATACAGAAAGAAATTGTTGAACAAATTAAAGTTAAGCAAGACGCAATAGAACACGCTAAAGCCATAATCGAAAATCTAGAGAGAGAGAGAGACGACATTTTGATCAGCCACTTAGAAAGTTAGATTGTAAATTCGTAGAACTTGGAGAAATCTCGGAAAGAATCACCAAAGGCACTACACCAACAACAATCGGGCATCAATTTCAAGTTAAGGGAATAAATTTTATTAAAATAGAATCAATAACAGAGACTGGAAATTTTATTCCTAAAAAATTCGCTCATATTACAGAAAAATGCCATCAGGAATTAAAAAGATCTCAATTAAAAGAGAACGATTTGTTGTTTTCTATTGCGGGAGCACTTGGGCGAGTTGCTATTGTTTCAAAAGAAATATTACCCGCTAATACGAATCAAGCGCTTGCTATCATTTCTCTTAAAAAGGACATTTACCCAGAGTTTATCTTGTCTTTTTTGAAATCATCAAATATTTTAGAAGAAGTCGGAAGGTTAAAAACCGGAGTAGCACAATATAATCTATCGCTAGAGCAAGTATCAAAATTAAAAATACCTATACCAGCACTAGAAATTCAAAAGAAAATGGTAGAGGAAAGTAATGAAATAGAGAAAATTATTAATGCAAACTATCAGTTGCTAGAAGTAATGGAAAGGAAGATCTCTATGGTTTTAGAGAATATATAGCAAAAATGGGCTTAAAATGCCTATTTTAGGCAGTTATCCACAAATTATTGTGGAAGTCCTTGCAATTTTATCTATTACCTGCTAGGATAGGGATGTCGAGATTAAAGGTCAAAATTATACAAACATATGATCCATTCATTTTCTTGTAAGAATTTCTACTCATTTGAGGAGCTCACAACCCTCGATTTTGAGGTGAACGATAATGCCCCAGAAAACAACGGGTATTTTAAGGCTAAATCAGGAAGCCGTCTTTCAAAAGTTGAAACGGTCATTGGACCAAATGCGTCTGGTAAAACAAATGTACTCAAGGTTTTACCGTTTTTGAAGTGGTTGATTATTGATTCATTTAATACAAAGCCGGAAGATCCAATTGTGGTGCAGTCTTTTGCATTTGGTGAATCTAAAGATAAGCCAACGGAATTATCTGTTGTGTTTGAGATTGATGGTAAAGTTTATTCTTATGCGTTCACACTTACCAAACAGCGTATTCTTACTGAAGAACTCAAATTAACAAGTTTTGTAAAAGAGAAGAAATCTAGTAAGAAGATTTTCACTCGAACTTGGAATAATGAAACAAACAAATATGATTTTGATGGAGAAAATTTTGAGTTACCAAAAGGTTTTGAAAATCTCTTGCGTTCAAACGCGAGTGTTATCGGTACTGCCGCTCGACTAAATCATACAGAGAGTCAAGAAATTGCAAAATTCTGGCAACGAATTGAAACAAATGTTATTGAAGCTGGGTGGATTGGCGATCACTTACTCCCTAACTCAATTGCTCAATTAGGAGAAGCTTTTGATTTTTTTAGTGAAAATAGTGCATTAAAACAGGAGGCAGAAAAACTTCTCTGCCGATTTGATTTGGGTTTAAGCGGTTTTGAGATAAAAAAAGAAAAAAAGGAAAATGGATTTTCTCTTAATGTTCGTGCTGCCCACATGTTCAATGGAGAAAAGCAGTATCTTGCTGTTCAATACGAATCATCTGGAACCAAACAACTTTTTGTGCTTTTGAAAACAATACTCCTAGCTTTACAAAATGGAAGTGTGGCGGTTGTTGATGAATTCGATGTTAATCTCCATCCTGAAATGGTCATGGCACTTTTTGATCTGTTTATACAACCGGAAACGAATCCAAACAATGCTCAACTACTCTTGAGCACTCACAGCCATATGCTTTTAAGCAAACTTGATAAATACCAGATTGTCTTGGTCGAAAAAGAAGAAAACGGCACAAGCGAAGCTTGGCGTTTGGACGAAGTGTCCGATGTTCGTTCTGATGAAAATTACTACTCAAAATATATTGCTGGAGCTTATGGGGCTGTTCCAAAAATATAAACTCTCCAAAATATATGTCGAGAACAAACCCTTACAAGAAAAAACGTCGCAGTGCCAGTCGAACCTTGTTAATGTATGGTGAGGGCCTTGGTGAAGAAATGTTTTTGAAATATCTCCGGGGACTTTATTCTCGCGACAGCGGAGTAGCAATTACAATACGCAACGGCAAAGGTGGTACTGCAACGAATATCATAACAAATGCTGTAAATGAACCCGGTGCATTTGATCGGAGAATTGTTATTTTGGATAATGATAAAAATGAGCAGGAAATGAATCGTGCGCGGACAGAAGCAAAACAAAAAGGGATTGAACTTTTGGAAAATTCTCCATGCTTGGAAGCAACCCTCTTATCAATTTTAAGAAACGGTCAATCTTTTTCAAACAAAACATCTGCTTGGTGTAAGAGTGAATTTGAATCAAACTATTTGGATAAGAAAAAACGAACCGAGCTTGGTGAATACGGAAAAATATTTTCTAAAACTGTCCTAGATACTCAACGAGTAAATGTTTCTGAACTCAATACTCTTATTTCTCTGATGGAACACTAGGGAGCCTCCCTCGTGCGCGCACGGGTGGGCAAAGCGTGTGCGTACTCGCACACGCTGGGGTAAGCACGATGTATTTGAGCCTCGGACATTTCCGCTAGGGCGTCCATGACTAAAGGATGAGCGCCGCCGTTATCTTGCAATACGAAACCTAGTAGCGAAAGCGACACCACACAACGCGGATATGAAAATGAGAAAGGGGGTTGGCTGAGCCGGTTGGTCGAGCCCTGCCGAGACGAGGCGAAGCTGGGGGAAGGATTCCTTCCTTCCCCCAAACAGTCTCCTGCCCTCGCCACCGCTCCGCAGAGCGGGAATGGCGAGGATAAGCAGGAAACCTAGACATCTAGGCGCGAGTAGCCCTAGCGGAAATGTCCGAGGCGAATGCCGAGGATGGACTCCTTTAGATCAGGGACGAAAAATAGTAGAATGTAAGAGGCACAATATTGAAATTGTATTTTTGCTTTCTGTCCGCCCCGAATTCCGCCAAAACAAAAAGAGGAGCAAATGGAAAATTCCTCCCCAAACCCCTCCTTTTCCATTTGCGACATCCGAATTCAAAAACAAATGAGCCGAAGTTTTGGCAAATCCTTTCCCCAAAAAATAGTTTTGCCAAAACTTCGTCCGCATTG
>PLYL01000023.1 GCA_003151795.1 Candidatus Yanofskyibacteriota bacterium
GTTACCGATGTACCCTTCCAGCACAGTCACTAGACAAACTAATTTTAGTATGATATAATGTAAGTATTAAGTTGAGGACAGAACCTCGACAATTAGGTGTTAGTTTCAAGTCCCGGGCGCTTTAATGCGCTGGGCAATGGAGTTTATGTGCATAAGAATCTCTGGTTAGTCGTGTTTGTCGCAGTGCTCGTGGTCTCCTCATCACCTGTTTACGCCCAACACCATTCTGGTGGTGGGGGCAATCGTGGTGGCGGGGGGAGCCGAAATTCCGGTGGTGGCGCCAATCGTGGCGGTAACACCGGTGGAAACGGAAACCGGTCATACGCCGTTCCTCGTCGTGGCTACGGTGATTCGGGTAACCGAAACACCGGCGCCAATCGTGGCGGCTACAATCAATCGTACGGGTGGCGCTCCGGGTATCCATCTGGGGGCTACTACGGCGCTCGGTCGTATTACCGCAGAGGGAATTGGTACGGCTACTACGGGGCGGACGGGTTGTTCGCGGAAGTCTTCGACCTCCTTGCGTGGTCGCGAATTTCTCGTTACGCGACATTGGCTGGTGCCGACTCTTGGGTCTTCCAGCAGCCAGTGCCGGACTATGGGTACGGACAACCTCAAGTTAACCTGGGTTACGATGGATACGACCAGCGGGGTCAGCAGATGGCACCCCCGCCAGCATCGACGAATAGTGTCTATGGTGGTCCGTCGTCTCCAACTCCGCCGCAGTACGCAGTACGCAGTACCCCGCCGCCACCGTCCCAAACCTGCGATGGAAAAACGCAGGAATGGGTCGAGAATGCATCGGCTGACCGCATGTACGTGTTTATAACCGATGGCGACGGAAAAACCGTCTGGGGCAACTGGGTGTACAGTCACCAGAAATTGTGTGCCCCATACGTTCAACGTGGATGGAATATCACGGGATCGTATGACGCCCGGGAAGTCCAAAACGAACACACGGTTGGTACGACGACGTACTGTCGTATCAATCTTAATCCGGTTCCAGGTTTCGGCTGGCGCAGCGCTTCGCGCTGTGATTCAAGCCAAGTGAAGGAGAACTGATTATGGCCAAAAGGCCACCTGCAAGACCCGCCCCGCCCGCCCGTCTAGTTCCGCCGGCACCACTGCCACCGCCTCCCGCGAGGCGGCCGCCGGCACCCGCAGTTCCGCCGGCTGTACCACCAGTACCGCCAGTGGTTCCTCCGACTACGGCTGTTCCACCACCTCCCGTGAGGCCGGTGGTACCACCTGTGTTGCCACCTCCGTCAGCGCGACCAGTACGACCCGCACCGCCGATGCGACCGCATTATATCCGGGTGCCGATTCAGGCTCCGGGTCCGATGCGACCGGTTGGGCAAACCGCGTTGGGGGTCATGGCGATCTGCGCCGTGATCGGAGTGATTGCCCTGTTCTATGGGGCGTTCGCCGTCGGTTCCTTGGTCGGTCGGCCAGCGTCACTGCCTGCCACGCAGTCATCTGTCGCAGCCCTGGGGGCGGCACCATCCGTGCCGCCCCCGCCCGCCGACCCCTGCAAGATGGGGGAACCGGAGCGGAGGGAACACTTCCTCCGTCGGTTTCAGAATGAGTTCGAGATGTGTCCTCCGTAGGCACAAATGTCTGGACCGCGGCAATCGAGCCGCGGTCCACAGCCCCGTTATCCAACGCCTTCATTGTGCCATCGGATACGGGGTTTTCTTATACATAACAGTATTGACATATAATTTAATATAGTGTACAATACAAAGCATGCCTCGGCATTTTAGCAGTGCAGCAGGGCAATTCTGCCCATTGCACGCAGACACTACAGAGTGCTCCGTCAAAGGAGCCGAGAAGGAGACACCATGGCAACAAAGAATCAGGCGGCCGCCACGAAGAACTCAAAGACGAAGCGAAGCGCACCTGCGGCGAAGAAGGCCATCTCGTTGGTAGCTCCCGTTCCGCCGAAGAAAGAGCGCGAGGACAAGCCGGTAAAGGACAGCACGGCTGCTTCGTTGGGGAAGGCTCGGAAGTTACTGGAGTGGGCGACGAGTGACTACAACTTCCAGAGTCGGCACCTCGGCAATGCGGCGCTCGATTTCACGAAGTTGTACCAGCGTCTCACCGCGTTCCACGCCACCTTCCGCGAGAAGGCTATCCTGAAAAGCACCCGTGACCTGGGCTTCGACTGGCAGAAGTTCGTCGAAGAGGTGACGGCGTTTCGGAGCGACCTCTTCGAGCTGGTCATCGATCACATGAACGCCAAGGCGACTCGAATGGTCGAGACCGGCACGTTTACTGACTTCGAGCTGGGGGAGATGTGGGGCGAGGCGCAGAGAGAGGATCGTCCCCGCGATCAGATTCGCGGATGGTCCAACCTCATCCACAACCTGAAGGCTCTCGGCTGTTACGATCCCGAGGACCAGCCTCGCGGTGGCCGACAGTCAGGAGGTACCCGCCGCCGCGGGTAGGGCAGTGCGGGAAGAAGGACAGCCACTTCTTCCCGCTTTTAAATTATTGAATTGAAAAAAACATTTAAAAAAGCTATCATTCGCAGGATGATGTATGTCTCTCACAGTCCCGAAGATACCCAGCGTTTTGCTCGAGAGCAGGCAATGTTGTTTACCAGAGAAGGCGAGGGTCATCCAATCGTGATAGCCCTGGAAGGGGAATTGGGCGCGGGTAAGACGACCTTCACGCAGGCTTTCGCCGAAGCGCTTGGCGTTCATGAGCATGTGAAAAGTCCGACGTTTGTTTTAATGAAGCACTATCATATCGTTGGTGTGCCCAAATATCACACGCTCTATCACCTGGATTGCTATCGGTTAAACAGTTCGGCTGACTTACTTCCGCTCGGAACAGGGGACATCATCCATCTTCCTGGGACGATTATATTAATCGAATGGGCCGAACGAGTAGCGGATATCCTTCCGCGAAACCATTGGGTAGTGCACATAGACCATATAGCGGAACAGGAACGGAACATTACGGTAAAACAAAATAATTGAGAGACGACCTTTAAGCCCCAGTAGTGGAAGGGGACCCGCAGTAGCGGGGAAACCGACGGGACTGGTTTCCCGGGTCTGGGGCGAGAAGGTTGGGTTTCAATTATTCTGCAATTATGAAAAAACTGGTCTTAATTGATTCGAACGCGCTAGTGCATCGGGCGTTTCACGCGTTGCCGCCGACGCTTAACAGCGCCACGGGCGTGCCGACGAACGCCATCTTTGGTTTTATGGCGGTCATGATTCGGATGATTAAAGACTTAAAGCCGGACTATATTGTGGCGACCTTTGATTTGCCGGGAGCGACGTTCCGGCATGAGGAATTCGCCGAGTACAAGAGCCATCGGGTCAAAGCGCCGGACGAACTGTACCTCCAGATTCCGTATATTAAAGAAATTTTGGTTAAGTTCGGGATTCCGATTTTTGAAAAAGCGGGTTTTGAAGCTGACGATTTGATTGGCGTGCTGGCGGAACAAGCCAAGACCGTTAAAGATTTGCAGGTCGTCATCATGACGGGCGACCTGGACACGCTCCAATTAGTCCAGGACGACAAGGTCGTGGTCTTCACCCTGCGTAAAGGCGTGACCGATACTATGACCTATAACGAGAAAGAAGTCGTGGCGCGCTATGGTTTGAATCCGAATCAGCTGATTGATTATAAGGGGCTCAAGGGCGACCCATCGGATAATATCCCGGGCGTGCCGGGAATAGGGGACAAGACGGCGTCGGCACTGATACAGCATTTCGGCAGTCTGGAAAAACTTTACGAGTTTATCGAGAAACCCGCCAGAGGCGGGTCCGCTTCTGGCGGAAAAGGGAAACTGCCCAAGCTTCTAACCCCGAAACTCATTGAACGCTTAACCGCCAACAAAGACCAAGCGATTTTTTCGAAATATCTGTCGACCATTATCCGCGATGTTGATATTGATTTTGATTTGAAGAAGGCCGAATGGCGCGAACACCTGGACAAACCGGCTCTCGAAAAACTACTCAAAGATTTAGCTCTGTACAGTATTGTAAAGCGTCTGGGCGAAATTGACGGCTCGGCCATTGAGCCGGCGAGCCTGTTTGACGCGCCCGCAACCCTCCCCAAAGTTTCTCATGACGGGATTAAAACAACCTTGATTGGTTCAGCTATGGAACTTGATAAATTACTGACCGAGATTGAATCGCGAAAGATGGCCATCGTTGATGTTCAAGAGGGTATGGTTTTGCTCGGATTTGATGCCAAACGGGCTTATGCTTTCCCGGAAACATTTTTAGAAGACGCCAAGTTCTTGGCCCGTTTTGGCGCCACTCTCGGTAATTTGTCAATTGCTAAAATCGGGCATGACGTGAAACTATTTTGCCGCTGGGCTCTGGAAAAAGGCCTTCAGCCCGCCGGGTTTACGTTTGATACCAAACTCGCCGCGTATTTATTAAACTTGGAAGTTAAAGATTTTCTATTGGAACGATTGTTTTTTCTGGAATTTAAAAAAGATCTCAATCCGGAACCGCTCAAGCGCCCCGCGTATATCGCGATGCTTCAGGAGCGCTACGAAGCCAAGCTTAAAGAATTTGATTTAACGAAAGTTTTGAATAATATCGAGTTGCCGTTGAGTCCGATTCTGGCCCGGATGGAACGGGCGGGCATCAAAGTGGACGCGAAGATGCTGGGCGAGCTAAGCGTTGTCATAAGCAAAGAAATAGCCACTTTGGAGAAGCAGATTTCAAAAATGGCCGGCGGAGAATTTAATATCAATTCACCCAAGCAATTATCGGTGGTGCTGTTTGAAAAACTCGAGCTCAAAAGCAAGGTCCGTAAGACCGGTAAAGGCGCCCTTTCGACGGCGCACAGCGAGCTGGAAAAACTGGCCCACGAACATCCGATTATTGAACTCATCCTGAAATACCGCGAGCTCCAGAAATTAAAGACGACCTACATAGAACCATTTCCGGCGCTGTTGGACTCCACCGGCCGAGTCCACACCACCTATAATCAGATTGGCGCGGCCACGGGCCGGCTCTCGAGCCAAGACCCGAATTTACAGAACATTCCCACCAAGACCGAAGTCGGCCAAGAATTCCGCAAGGCGTTTGTGGCCGAAAGGGGCTGTCAGCTGGTGTCGCTTGACTACTCCCAGCTCGAACTCCGCATTGCCGCCCATCTCTCGGGCGACCCCGCCATGTCGGACGCGTTCAAGCGGGGAGAGGATATCCATACCCGGACCGCATCGCGAGTATTTGGCGTCGAGCCGTCGGCCGTGACGAAAGCCATGCGCAACCAAGCCAAGGTTCTTAATTTCGGCATCATCTACGGCATGGGCGTGCAAGGTTTCCAACGGGCCGTAAAAGTCAGCCGAGATGAGGCGCGGGATTTTATCGATAAGTACGAAAAAGAATTTTCGGTCCTCATCAAATATATGGAAGGCTTGAAAGCTTTTGCCCGCAAGAATGGTTACGTTGAAACACTTTTCGGCCGGCGCCGGCCCACGCCAGATATTCTTTCATCGATGCCGATGCTCCGCGCCAGCGCCGAGCGCATGGCCATCAATATGCCGATCCAAGGTACTGAAGCGGACCTCCTGAAGATTGCGATGATTGATGTCCAGAAGCACCTTGATGATAAATACGGCGATGATGTCCGGATGCTGCTCCAAGTTCACGACGAATTGCTTTTTGAAGTGAAGCGGGATATCGTCGAGCCTGTTTCGAAAGAAATTAAACACCTTATGGAATCAGCCCATAAATTCAATGTCCCAATTGTCGTTGACGCCAAGTCCGGCGATAACTGGTCGGAAATGGAAGAAGTCGGGTAAAAAAAGAAGCCGCGAGAATGGCTTCGGTGCGGTGTGTATAAGAGGCTTTTGCCTCCACCGAATCTCGCGGCAGGGCCCTACTATCGCCTCAAAAGCGTTAGCCTGTGAGGAAGTGGAGGGATGGGCCAATCTCCTGCACTAGTAGGTTAAGTGTAGCAAAGATATAAATTCAATCAAGTATGCCCGAACTCCCCGAAGTCGAAACAATCGTGAGAGAATTACAGAAAGACTTAGTCGGTCTGCGGTTTCGGGATGCTTGGGCGGATTGGACCAAGACACTCCAGCAAGCTGGAGGATTGAATAATTTTAACAAAGAGATTAAAAATAAAAAAATATTGAGCGTTAGGCGGAGGGCCAAATATATCGTGATGGATATTGAGGGTAATAAGACTTTATTTATCCATCAAAAAATGTCGGGGCACCTATTGTATGGCAAATGGAAATTCATCGATGGAAAATGGCAGAGCCAGATTAAGGGACCGCAACATGACGACCGGCAAAATCAATATATTCGGGTTGTGATGAGCTTGAGTAACGGCTACCAGTTGGCCCTGTCTGATTTGCGTCGTTTTGGAAAGATTGTCCTTGTGGATGACGACAAGGTTAAAGATTTAAAAGAAATTCGGGAGCTTGGGCCGGAGCCTTTGGAAATTTCATTTTCGGATTTTAAGAAGTTGTTTACCACGAAAAAAGGCCGAATCAAGCCTGTGCTGATGGACCCCCACGTTATTGTCGGTATCGGGAATATCTACGCCGACGAGATTCTGTGGCGGGTTGGCTTACATCCGACATCGCGCGTGGAACATCTAGACGATAAGGATTTAAAGAAAATATACACGGCGATGCGGGCTATTTTAAAATTAGCGATTAAACACAAAGGCTCAAGCATGGACGACTATCGAACGCCATCGGGCACCAAAGGCAATTTTCAAAATCTCCACCAGGCTTACCATCGGACCGGAGAGAAGTGCGGTCGGAAAGATGGGGGAGTGATTGAACGTCTCAAACTCGCCGGCCGGTCGGGCCATTTCTGCTCTGTCCATCAAATCATAAAGTAGCCGTGATATAATGGTTTACATGAATAGAGTGAATCGCAGAAAAATTCTTTGGGGCGGCGCCATCATTATTGCCATTGGATTATTGATTTGGGTTTTTAGTTCGGGGCATAGTTTCACTATCGGCTCGTCGTCTTCGGGCGAAACGGTCAAAAAACCAAGCTCCATCGCCGGTCTTAATTGCGATACCGCCCAGCGCCGGCCGGTGGCGGTAATGCTTGAATCCGACCCCGAAGCCCGCCCTCTTTCAGGAATCGGCCAAGCCGACATGGTGGTCGAGATGCCGGTCACGCCCAATGACGTGACCCGTTTCATGGCCATTTATCAATGCCAGACGCCTAAAGAAATCGGCGCGATTCGTTCCGCTCGCCAAGATTTTATTCCATTAGCCGCCGGATTCGATACTATCTATGCCCATTGGGGCGGAGAGCATGGCGCATTGGCCGAGCTCGATAGCCATGTTATGGACGACATTAATGCTCTCCAATTTGATGGTACGGTCTTTTATCGCAAGACAACCATCGCGCCCCCGCATAACGGATTTTCAAATCTCGATTTATTATTTCAGCAGGCGAAGGTCTTCTATTACAGTCTGACCAAAGATTTTGTCGGTTATCCTCATACTGACGCATTGCCGGCCAAAAATATTTCCAATGTCGCGACGACGGTAACGCTTGATTATCTTTCTCCCTATAACGTGTCTTGGGCCTATGACCAGAATAAAAATATCTATGCTCGCACTCGCGGGGGGGAACCGGAAATTGACAAGAATACCAATCAGCAAGTGACGGCCAGCGTGATTGCCGTGATGGATACGACTTCGCATATCTTAACCGCGGGTGATCAGTATATTGTGGTTGCCACGACAGGGCAGGGGCCGGCGGAAATATATCAAGCGGGTATTAAAATCACCGGCACATGGAAAAAAGATCCATCCAAACTTGATTCAAAGCTGTTTTTTTATGATTCTAGTGGTAATGAAATTAAATTCACGCCCGGCCAAATCTGGATTGAAGTTAACCCGACCTGGCAATGATTATCTTTCTCTCGGGCGAGGACGCCTATCGCTTGCGCGAAAATCGCGAATCGATAATCCACAGCTACCAAGCTAAACATGGGAGCGGTTTTAATTTTTTCAAGATTGACGGCGCGAGTCTGTCGGCGAGCGTCGACATTGCCGAAGCCGTCAAAAGTATTTCTCTTTTCAGTGAAGTTAAATTGATTCTGATTAGCAATATTTTTAGCAACCTTCAGGCGGCCAAAGATTTGTACGAACTCTTCGTAAAATACAAAATCGCGAGTGATAAGGGTATTGTCATTCTGGCGACTCATTCGGGAACAAGCGCCCAAGCCAAGCCCAAAGAGTTGTTTGCCTATCTATCAGATTCCAAAAATCTAGTTCGAAATTTCACCAGTCTTGAGGGTGCACAATTGCAGACCTGGATTAAAAAAGAAGCCACCGCTCGGGGCTCCTCATTTGCGCTAGGCGCTCTGGCGCGCTTTACGGCCATTGGCGGTGCTGATAGCTGGGCCCGCATCCATAATCTTGAAAAGCTCGCTAATTACTCGGCCGGCAAACCGATTACTTCCGAAACTATCGACCTGCTCATCAAAACGGAAACCGAGCCGAATGTATTCGAATTCATCGATGCGTTGGGTTCCGGACGCAAAGCCCAAGCTTTTTCTTTGCTCTCCGGCGAGCTCGCCTATGGCCGAGACCCCTATTATCTGCTCTCGATGGTGATGTATCAGTTCCGGAACATGCTGATAGTGAAAGACTTTGCCGATCGGAACATTTCTTCAGGCCAAATCGCCCAGAAGGCCGGCATCCACCCCTTCGTGGTTAAAAAAATGCTTTCAGCCACGTCCCATCTTTCCTTGCCCGACATCAAGCGTCTCTACCAAGAAATCCTCGACCTCGAGCAGGGAACCAAGCAAGGCCGGCGCGACCTCGAAGACGGATTGTTCTCGCTTGCTCTTAGTTAGTTTTCGTGGTTTAATGACGACTCTATGCTTGAGTATCTTCATGTCGGCAATGCTTCGGACTTGGCGGATAAGCATGACCGCCGGCTGTATCGCTTCTTGGAAATTTTTCCCGGTCTTTTGGCTTGGTCGACCTTGGCGTTGGTCGTGCTTGTTTCTTTCAAAGCGCCGGTCTTCGCCACTTTTTTTATCATCCTCTTCGACATCTACTGGCTCATCAAAACTATTTATCTTTCGGTACTGACCCGGTCTTCGTTTATGAAGATGCGCCAAAATCTGAAAGTCGACTGGACGAATCGTCTGGCCTCGGCGGGGGAGAATCCGCGCTTGCCGGGAGTGGCGCATCAGGATGTCTATAATCTCGTCATTCTGCCCGCTTACAATGAACCCTATTCCATTGTTCACGAAAGTCTGACTGCAATTTTTCGGAACAATTATCCGAAAGACAAAATGATTGTGGTTCTGGCGACCGAAGCCAGAACGGGCACTCATGGCGTGGAATTAGCGCGTCAAGCCGAAGCGGAATTCGGTCAGGCCTTTTTTAAATTTATCGCCACCAGTCATCCCGACGGTCTGGCGGGGGAATTGCCAGGGAAGGGTTCGAACGAAGCCTGGGCCGGGGAACAAGTCAAAAAAGAAGTCATCGACGCGCTCGGTATTCCCTACGACCGGATTATTGTTTCGGTCTTTGATATCGATACCGTCGTTCCGGCCGATTTCTTCGCGTGTCTGACTTGGCACTATCTGACGGCGCCAGACCCCCAGCGTTCTTCGTTCCAGCCTATCCCCATCTTCACCAACAATATCTGGGAAGCGCCGGCCTTCGCTCGGGTCTTCGCGTTCTCGACGACGTTCTGGCAGATGATTCAGCAGTCCCGCAAAGAGCAGATGGTTACGTTTTCTTCTCACTCGGTTGGATTCCAGGCTCTTGTCGATGTCGGCTTCTGGCAGAAGAATGTCGTCAGCGAGGATTCGCGCATCTATTGGCAGTGTTTGTTGCGCTACGACGGCGATTGGCAGACCGTCCCCATGTATTATCCCGTCTACATGGATGCCAACGTCGGCCCGACGTTTTGGCAGACTTTAAAAAATCAATACAAGCAAATCCGCCGTTGGCATTATGGCGCCGAGAATAATCCGTACTTTATGTTTGGTTTTATCAAAAACAAAAAGATTCCCAAAGACCAGAAAATAAACCAGACTTTGATTCAAATCGAACGCACCCATTCCAGCCCGACCAACGCGATTATAATCTTTATGTTGAGCTGGCTCCCGCTCTGGGTCGGGGGCTTGGGCTTTACGACATCGATTCTTTCCTACAACTTACCGCGCATTACCAGCGCCATCATGGATATCGCGTTGCTCGGGCTCGTCACCTCGGCGATTATGAGCGTCATTTTGCTCCCCGAAAAACCGCCCCAATACGGCAAATTCAAATGGGTCTGGATGGCCCTGCAATGGATTCTCTTCCCCATCAACTTCATCCTCTTCGGCGCCTTGCCGGCTCTGGACGCCCAAACCCGTTTGATGTTTGGGAAGTATATGGGATTTTGGGTGACACCGAAAGGGCGTCGCTCGACTTAATAATTCTTCTCGCTACTTTCTCCGTCTGTCTCGTAGCTTCAATTCCTGCCTGCCGGCAGGCAGGTTCTCATTGCTTCCGAACAAATAGGCCACCTTGCCTCCGCTTCGCTCCGGTTCCTATTTGTTACCGGAAGAATTTAAAAAATGTTCGGACGAGAAGACGGCGTCAAAAGACGCTCGAGAATTATTAACCCTCGCTTTATTTGGGTCTGAAATTGACCTTGACTTATGTACATAAGTCATGCTATAATTTATAAATTAGGACAGATAGGATAGTCCTTCGACAACTCGGGATGTGCTGATGCCTTCGGGCTAATTGCGCGAGGAAAAAGATGAGTTCAGAAATCGAAACGCTCAATCGGAAGTATTGGATGCTTCGAGACTACACATGGTTGTTGGCCGTCGCTACCGTGATACTCGGGATGCTGTTGGGTGGTGCCATGTTCCAACTGCGTGCGTCGCGAGAAAAGGTTGCGACGCTCAAGGCCGAGAAGGCCACACTCGATTTCAACGACACCAACTACGTCATCCGAATGCAGGGCAAGGATCTTCATATCGAAGATATCCGTCCGTACGACGTGGTCGGGCCACTCGACATTCTGGGTCCATACTACGTCCTGAAGTCAGATGGAGAAGTCGTAGCGACCGTTGAGACCCCCACCAGACCGCTTCGAGGTTTGCGCTAGTCATTCGGCGAAACGCAGGAGGAAAAAATGAGGAGCTATACTCTTAAAGCGGGGGCAACTGGAGTGGTCGTCATGTTCGTGGTCGGCCTATCCATTCTTTCTCTTACCAGAAATCCATTACTAGCAATTGGTGCAGGCACGGTGGCCGGATTTATTACCGGGATTGCTATACTGGTTCTCGAATAAGCCTCGACAAGGAAAGGTCTCAGAAACGGCGCTGGCTTCGGCGAAGCGCAGGAGGAAGGAAAAGGGAAATGACGAGATGCGTAATCGCAGTCGGAGTATTCGTGGGTGTTGTGATGGTGGGCGTGGGTTACGGAATGAAGAATCCGTGGCCCGATCTGCTCGGTGGCGCTGCCATGCTCATGTTTCTTCTCGGATCCCGCTGGTACCAGACTCGAAAAAGGCTGGTCTAAAACGGCCTCGACAGAAAAGGCCTCATCCGCGCAATGCGGGCGAGCACCTCCTTTCGAGGCCTTTTCTATTCTAAAAATAAAAAGTGTTTTCCAAAAAAAGCGAGGCAACTCGGATTTTATCAATCTGCACAAGCGGTTACTATTTCAGATTTTCTGACGCTATTTCTCTGGGTGCCGGACCGAGGATGCCAGGAACGGTCGTTGCGACCGCATGGCCTGGCAAGAGTTGCTTCGGACGGCCAGAGAAATTAGAAGGAAAACTAGAAATAGTCCGAGCGGAAGCCTGATAAAATCCGAGTTGCCGAACGACCTATTCGAAATGGATGATGGACTGGAATCGTAAGAGTTGCTGTTTCAGTTCGGGGTGGTTGGTCAGATTTTGATCGGTGGTTAGGATGAGTCTCGCTTCTGCGCGGGATTTTTTAATTAATTCAACATTGGCGAGGGCGGCCATGGCGAGGTCGGGGAGGCCGGATTGGCCCGTACCAAAGAATTCGCCGGGTCCGCGGATAGCCATGTCTTTCTCGGCCAGGAGGAAGCCATCATCAGTGGCGACGAGGGCTTTTAATCTTTGGTTACTGGTTTTCTTGTCCTCCGAAATTTTGCCAGGCAAAACTTGGGAGGATGAAGCTCCTGAAGTAAATAACAGACAAGTGGATTGGTGTTCGCCCCGGCCAATCCGGCCGCGGAACTGGTGCAATTGGGCGAGACCGAAGTGGTCGGCGTTTTCAATCATCATCACGGTGGCGTTGGGAATATCAACGCCGACTTCAATCACCGAAGTCGAGACGAGAATATCGGCGAACCCTTCTTTGAAGCGTGCCATAATGTCGGTTTTTTCTTTGGGTTTCATTCGGCCGTGCAACATGGCGACTTTCAAATCCGGGAAAACCAGCTCGGATAGTTTTTTGTATTCTTCCTGCACCGCTTTCATGTCGGCCAGCAAAAATTTCATTTGTTGGCCAGCCTTGGTTCTTGGGTTTGTCGAAGTCTCTGGGGATTTGGCCTTGGACCCAGTAGTGGAGGGGGACCCGCTTGCGGGGGGACCGCCGGGACTGGTCCCCGGGCCTGGGGCCGAGGTCGGGTCCCCAGTGACGGAGACTTCGATCCTGGGACAAATCACAAACACCTGCCGACCAGCTTTTACTTCCGAACGGATGAATTGATGGGCTTCCTGCCGTCCCGAAGGCGGGACGATACGAGTGATAATTTTCTGTCGGTTCTTGGGTTTTTCTTTAATGATGGAAATATCCAAGTCGCCGTAGATGGTGAGGGCGAGAGTGCGGGGGATAGGCGTGGCGGTCATCGATAGCAAGTGAGGGACAAGCTCCTTGTTTTTAACGAGAGCGGCGCGCTGGGCGACGCCGAAGCGATGCTGTTCGTCGATGACGACTAATGCGAGATTGTTGAACGTGACATCTTTTTGGATGAGAGCGTGGGTGCCGATAATAATTTTGGTGTCGCCGTTGGCGATGCGCCGTTTAATTTCCGTTTTTCTTCCGAGGCTATAAGTGGTCCAAGTGGTAGAGCTGGTCAGTAATCCGATTTCGATATTGGTGTGGGCGACCAGTTTGCGGATTGTTTCCATGTGCTGATGGGCGAGGACTTCGGTCGGAGCCATGAAGACGGTTTGATAGCCCTGCCTGCCGGCAGGCAGGCGGCTTTGGGCAACCTGGATGGCGGCAATGAGAGCAACGACAGTTTTTCCACTTCCAACATCGCCCTCCATCAGGCGATTCATGGGGTAGGGTTTTTCTAAATCTTTTAATATTTCCCAGGCCGCCATTTTTTGGTCTTTGGTCAATTCAAATGGCAACCGCTTGATGAAATCGGTGACTAGTTCTTTGTCGAATGGAATAGATTGTGATTTGAGCTGGTTAATTTTCCGGCGTTCGAGGAGGGCCTTGATTTGGAATAACAGGAGGTCGTCGAAGGCCAGCCTTTCCTTAGCCTGATCGGCTTCGGTGAGTGTGAGGGGATAGTGAATTTTTTGAAGGGCGGTTGTGAGCCCTATGAGACCATTGCGCGTTCGGGATTCTTCGGACAGGTGATCTGCAATATCTAGTTCGGTCAAGATTGGTTTAATTAAAAATCTTAAATATTTAGAACTGATGCCTTCGGTTTCGGGATAGACCGGGATAAGGCCGTGGGTATGGGTGAGGTGGTAAGCGAGATAGTCGTCGCTTCGTAACTTTTCATAGCTCGGGCTGGCGAGATAAAGACCGCGTTTATCGAGCTTGACGGTGCCCGCCAAGCTGACTCGGGTGCCTTCGGTTAGAGTCGTGGCGATGTAGGGCTGATTAAACCAGACCGCCTTGATACTTCCTGAATCGTCTTCGATGATAGCCTCAATAATCACGAGTCGGCGGGGGAAGATGCGCCGGCTGTCGATTTTAACGACGGTGCCTTGGATGGTGGCTTTCTGTTCAAAAATCAAGTCAGCAATTGGAATAATTTTGCTGTAGTCTTCGTAGCGGGCGGGGAGGTGCCATAACAAATCCCGAAGGGTTTTAATGCCCAGTTTATGGAGACGGGGGAGATTCCGAGCGCCGACATTCTTTAATTTCTCGACGGGAAGGTTTAAATCCATCATTTGCGCATTATTATACCACTTAACATAATAAAAATGTCCACTTTTATGATTGGACAGATAGTAGTATAGTGTAGATATATATCTGTCCAATCATGTCTCGGATCCATCTTCCTAAAATTAAACAAGAGGTTAAGAAGGCCAGAATAGCCGGAAAAACTTACCGGGAATTAACTCAGATGTTTGGTATTCCCAAGAGCACCCTGTCTTTTTGGTTTGGAGATACCTTAGGCCATCCGTTTGATCGGGCGGGCCAAATTAAACACTTGGCTAGTATTAGGCCTCTGGCAAACCTTGCTGTAAAAAAGAGGGTTGAAGTTCGCTCCTTTGCTTTACGCGACAGGATAGCGGAAGAAATAAAAACGTATCCCATTAAAGACATCGGTTCCCGGAAATTATTTTTAGCCGCTCTTTATTGGGCTGAAGGCGCGAAACACGCGGGAGTGAGCGGTCTTAAATTTGTAAATACCGACCCAAGATTATGCGAACTTTATATCAAGCTTCTGAGAAGGTGTTATCAGATTGATGAATCAAAGCTTAGAATACGATTGCATTTACACTATTATCATGGTATAAAAAAGACTCGAGGATTCTGGTCTAGCTTACTAAAAGTGCCAGAAAATCAATTTGGGAAGATCTACATTAAGAAGAGAAGTGTTCTGAAAAAGTTTAGAAAAAACTTTGCCGGTATCTGCTTTATATATTATGGAAGTAGCGATATTAGAAGGGAATTGATGGAAATATCCAGACAATTTACAGATTTGATTCTTGCTAGTTAACAATGCTCTCGTCGTTCAACGGATAGGACGCAACTTTGCGGAAGTTGTGATAGTGGTTCGATTCCACTCGAGAGCACATCCAAAAATTTGTTAATCTTATATTCTTTGGGACTCGGTACTTTGGAATGACACAGGTCCGCAAGTAAGTCCAGCTTTCCACTCTGGAATTTATTTTTTAGTTTGTAATTTAATAAGTTCTTGACGTAACTCTTTAACTCTAGCGAGTTGAGGACTTTCCATGATGCTATCTACCACCCTATCTAGCTTCATTAAATCAAAACCCTTACCCCCTACGTTCCTTGCAAAAAATTCTTTGAATGTTTCTCTTGCTTTTGGCCCACCCTGAGAAATCAAATAATCCGGACCTCTCATTTGGCTATGCATTACGCTATCAACAGCATCCTGCCTAATTCCCATACTTCTTAAAAAAGAAGACAAATAATTTTTGAATTCTTCTTCTGCTTCTCTATGATTTCTCCCGGCTTCATATAATTTAGTTTGATCAAATTTAGCATTCTCCTTTAATGTCTGCTCTTGTAATAGGCTCATCTCTTCTGGATTGGTAGTGACTTGCGTACCAGCGTCAGCATCTTGCTTTTCCTTTGTCTCTGGGTTTTCAGCAGTCACCTCTACTGGTATTGGCGCAACTACCTCTGGAGTTTGCCCCGCTTGCGGAACCTCCGAGGATACTTCTTGTGGGGCGTCAGCCGATGGAGTTTCTAGCGTTGGTTTTGGTGGTGTTTGCGATGGTCCTTCAAATCCCATGGTTTTAGAGTTAATTGATTTCCTTTATTGTGAACGTCTATCCTTAAAAAATCAAGCTAAGAATGTTGATTATAAATCGGATACTCAGCCACCCTTTTTATACCGTCCCATTTGTAATCTTTTGACTAAATTCCGATGAGGCGGACGATGTGATCCAGAAGCGACTGGTCGTGCTCCTTTTCCGGTACGTAGGATACCATGGCTTGGTGGATTTCCAAAGGATTGGCGTCTTCAAGGGGTATTTTAATTATAGGAGAATAACCTTTCTTGAGTTCAATGCTTAACTCTTTAAGATTGGGCTGATAGTCAATCCAGAATGATTTCATGTCGGCGTAGTGATGGCGTTGGTCATCAATCGAGATGCCGGTGGCGTGGACCGTGATTTCGCTCTGGCGGCGGGGCCGGGTGGCATTTAAATTCAGGACCACGGCCGAAAGAATAAGGACAATCGTGAAAAGTAAATCGTGAGCAAAGTAGGCGACGAGAATTGCCGCAACCACCAGTCCAATTGTCGCATAGAGAACCCGGTCGCGGCGATGAGGCGGGGAGAGATGGGCAGACCAGCGGATGGCGGATGTTTCAGGCAGAGCGGGGGATTCGGTTTCAACTTCAACCGCCGGCTCGGCCATGGTGGCGGCCTCAACCGGGGGTTTTGGCACCTCGAGAGGCGCATTTTTCTTTCTTAAATCAATAGTTTGGGCCATAGACACTTTCAGTATAGGTCTTTTTAAGAGATTCCTCCAGACCCGATGGTGGGCTTTGGCCGCCGAGGATTTTAACGAGCCTTGAGATTCGATCGGCGCAGAAATTGAGCCGTTCAATAATATCTTTTTCTTTAAGCCGGACTACTCGCCAACCGAGAGATTTAAGAAATTTGTCTTTCGCCTGGTCTTTCAAGAGCTGGGTTTTAGAGGAGTGGGCTTTAAGATTATCGCATTCAATCGCAATCCGGCCCTGCCGGCAAAATACGGCAAAATCCAGCCGGTACCGCCGGCCATTTTCCGAAATGGTATACTCGGCGATGGTTTGGATGCCTAAACGCTCGAGGGCTCTCCTAATAATCTTTTCTGTTGGCACCACGCCGTAGAGCTGAAGAATATCTTTGGCCGCAAGCAGGGTTTTCAGGCTGGTAAAGCCAAAAGAAATCCGCCGCGGGATTATATTTTTTATCGGCCGAGGCAGTTTGACGATTTTTTTAAACTCGATTCGCAGATAGTCGTCGTTCGCGCGCGGGTGGGCCGATTCATTGGGCAGCAAATCAATTCTTCTAGTAACGGTCTTTTGGAAAATCGGCGCATAATATTCTATTCGTTTGCCAGTTTTACCAAATCTCAGCGGCTGATAGAAAGCGATGTATTCAAATTTACGTTTCGGCAGATGGGCGATTGGAATTCGGTACCAATATTCCTTGAGCAGAATTCTCCGATCGCGTCTATTTTTCAGCACTCCCACCAAAACAGTTTTAGAATGGACTACGTCTTTCATTTTTCTAGTTATTCTGGCGGAGGGGGTGAGAGTCGAACTCACAAATCCCTTGCGGGATTCCAGTTTTCAAGACTGGTGGAATAACCATTATCCGACCCCTCCGTGATTTATATACTAACATGATACTGGCAGGCCACCCGAATTAAGTATCGATACTAAATAAAATAGTTTTTCAGCATTTTCTTTATTGTCCTAAACCCCCAGCCACTCTTTAAATACTCTTCTCGTGCTTTTGCATCAGTTTGGTTCAAGAACGCTTCGTAGAGGATGAGTATGTAAGGGCGAAATGGCTTGGTTGCTTTACTCCTTCCATTATTATGTTCGCTAAATCTCTTTCGTAAATCAGCAGTATAGCCGATATATAAGCTTTTATCTTTTTGGCTTTGTAGAACGTAGACGTAGTACATGAAAATGGCGTCGCGAAATAAATCAAAGATTTACACGCGACAGCAACGTAAAATTTGTTTACAAATTTGTACGTTGCGGTGTTTGTTGGACAAAGTTCGAAACTATTTCGAGCTAAATCCTGATGACAACTGCTAATGTGTACGCGCGAAGCGCGTGGTGGTGTCTTTAAACTAATTATACGCTCTACGACGAATTCCGTCACGGCACAGCCTCCGCTCCACCAGACTGTCGGATACGACAGTCTGCCTCCGCTTCTGCTGTTCCGCTCCGCCCTCGCCTCGCCACCACGCATTCTGTTTTGTTTGTCGCCGATTCAGTTTTCTTTTTTTCGGTATGGTGGTGGCGGGCGAGGTCGGGTTTCTCCAAAGGAGAAACTGACGGAATTCTAGTGCTAACTCGGTGGACTCGGTTTTGCCAAACTATTTTTCTGGGGATTTGGATTTTCGCAAAACCGAGACTAATTTGTTTTTGCATTTTGTCCGCGCGGAGGAGGGGTCTGGGGAGGAATCCGCGCGGGCTTCCTTTTTGGCGAAAAATTGGCGGAGTTTA
>PLYL01000008.1 GCA_003151795.1 Candidatus Yanofskyibacteriota bacterium
CCGCCATATGTGTGTACACATTACCGCATCCTATTGACAATAGCCATAATTAAATCTAGAGTAGGAGCGAAAGGATCTTTGACATGCCTAGATTACAAGCGCGTAGGGTGATTTTGAGGCCGGTTGAAGAATCCGACCTTGAACTTCTGAAAGAGTGGAGGAACAGTACTGATTATATGGCCACCTGTACTACAAGTGGTGCATGTGTCAGTATCGAAGAGTTGAAAAAGCAAATCGCTAGCAGGCCCTTTCAATTCATGATTGCGCATATCCAGAAAGGACCTATCGGGACCATCTTTGCCAACAAGGCTAATCTGATTGACGGCCATCTGTTTATCACTACTTTTCTTGCGCCTTCGTTCAGGGACTGTGGCTACGGTCCGATGGCACTAATCTTAGCTATCGACTTTAGCTTCACTCACTACCCACTTCGCAAGATTTACTTTGATGTCTACGTTTCAAACCATAACTCCAGAAGTTCTTTTGAGGGAGGACTCAAACGTCTCGGCTTTGAAAGAGAGGGAATATTTCGGGAGCACCGCTTTTATAATGGAGTCTACCTCGACATGGTCAGGTTCTCAATCTTCAAAGAATCAAGAGGGCTGATCAAGAGTTTTTTGGAGAAGGCAGACCGATTTGACAGTCTGAAAATGGAGTTGTAAGATGGCAGTAATCGAGGCATGGTGCTTCGGGACTGTACTTTCGTGGAGGGTGACATGTTGCAGGTATTTCAGTCGACAGCACTCGACCCCCGTGTGCTTTGGTGCGGTGGTTCGGACGACGATGGGGAAGGAACTTCGGGAGATGATGGCGACAGCGGGGCGGACCTGACCTCTGCTGACGAGCAGGAAGACGACGGCGGAGCCGAGGCCAATTCGGGGCCTGGAGATAACGACTGATGCGTCGCACAAGAGGGGGCAATCGCCGACGGTTGCCCCTACTTTATTTTTTAAAAACCGATAGAATAGCTATTATGTATAAAGAATCCACTCTCGAAAATGGTCTAAAGATTTTAACGTACGAGGATACTTCGATTCCCGTCATTGATATTCAGTTGGTCTTCAGGGCCGGTTCTCGGTATGAGGAAAGTCATCAGAAAGGATACGCCCACATTCTTGAACATATGCTTTTGAAAGGGACAGCCAAGCGTCCCAGTCCAGTTCTTATTGCCAAAGAAGTGGACGACAAGGGCGGATACAAGAACGCTTTCACCAGTAGGCAGTCACTCGCGATGGTATTGCAGGCCGCGGATAATTATTCAGAAGAATTGTTTGAACTATTATCAGACATGCTTTTAAATTCTTTAATTGCCCCAGCGGTTCTTGAAAATGAAAAAAAGATAATTATCGAAGAGTTAAAAAAAGCCGATGATAACACAGATAATTTCTTTACGCGGTTTAATTTTGAGAAGTTATTTGACGGACATCCTTTATCGTCAAATATTTTTGGGGATGCGGAATCCATTTCTTCGGCAAATTCTGATGAACTAAAAAAATATAAAGAAAAGTTTCTTGTTCCAAATAATTCAGCCTTGATTGTGGCGGGCAATATAAGCCATGACCAGGTGGTTATATTGGCAAAAAAGTATTTCAGCGAATGGCCCGGGAAATCAGATACCCTGCTTTCTGCTGAATTTAAACCATCTGTTCCGAATCGTTATTTCTATTCTAAAGATGTAAAGCAAACCATGGTCGCTTACAATTTATTTACTATTCCCGTTTCCAGAACTCGCGAATTTTTAGCTTTAGATTTAGTGCGTAATTTCTTGAATTTCGGCGGGTCATCGGTGCTTATAGAGGAGCTTCGCCACAAACGAGGTCTTGTCTATTCTGTTGGCGCGAACAGCTTAGCCTTTAGTGACGCTGGATTTTTCACTATTCGAACCTCAACAACCAAACCTAAAGAAACTATCAAAGCTATCGAAGATATTATTCGTAATTTAAAGAGTTTATTTACCGTCAATCTTTTAGAGGGCATAAAAGCCAGACGCATTGGGGCTTTTAAACGTTATATTGCCAATCCATATAATCAAGTGGATTTCTTGGCAGATGGTTTTTTGGATTCAAATAAGCTAGTTACTTCCGAGGAATTTATTGCCGAGATTAATAGCGTTTCGCACGAGGAGATACTGAATGTTATTGATACATATCTAAAACCCGAAAAAGCCGTCATTACCGCCATCGGCCCGGAAGATTTTACGGCTTGATTATCAACACGGCTATTTTTAATAATTTAGGTATACTGAAGGCATATGAAGATTCATATCTCATGGAGCGGGCGACAGTGGCTGGAATTTGTTAGCGTTTTTATTGTGGCCACTGTTTTGGTTTGGTTTGGGTTTTATAAGTATCATTTGTTTGGCGGCCCAGTGGCGAGCTATCAAATTGTCGGGCAGGTTACTGAAGTTTCGATAAAAGATTCAGATATTAAAATCAGTGTAATTTCTATCCAAAAAGATGGTTCCGTAACTCCAGAAACATCATCGCAGAAAGACGCGACGATATTAGTTGATGCGAATACAAAGTTTATAAAAACAATTTTACATCGGCCGTCTAAAGACGTACTGGCTAAAACTAATGGAGTTTGGGACATGAAATCAGTAACAACGGAAATAATATCCACCAAACTCTCTGATTTGGCAAACGGGAATTCTGTTTTGGTTAAAACAAGCACTAATAATCCAACCGGTACCTCTTTTACTGCCTCGGAGATTGATTATTTTACAGTGGTTGACTAGTTCCCAAATAGGCCCCAAAAGACCATTTACGGGCCATTTTGGGCCCCATTTGACTTTTTGTCCTAAAAGGCGTATAGTTAAGACACATGTAACGGTTATGGGGACATAAGGTTCCCAGAGACCCGTTAACAATTTCATAAGAAATTAAGAAATATAGAAAAAGGAAAAGGTGAAAGTCATGAAACGCAATCTGTTCGTTGTCGTTCTCGCATTAAGCTTGGTCTCGCTCGTAGCGTGCAACAACAAGATGTTGCCGGCAGGTCCGAGCGGAACGGTGGTCGTGTCAATATCCGCCTCGCCTTCGGTGGTGAAGGTTGGCGACTCGGCGACTCTCACCTGGTATTCTCGCGCCAGTTCCTGCGTCGCTTCGGGCGACTGGAGTGGTTCAAAGGGTCCAAGCGGTAGTGAAGTTGTCGGACCGTTTGCAGTGGACGGCACCAAGACCTACACATTGACATGCGATGGAGGCGTCGGCACGGCGGTTCTCGTCGTCGGCCAGGGGGGACCGGGCGGTGATGCCAACACTGTCACTTCGCCCGACGGTTCCGTGACGGTCACGATTGTCCAGCTGATTCCGGCGGCTGGCCCGCTAGTACCAGGGCAGCCGCAAATGATGAAGGTGCACGTCGTTAACAGAGGCGACGATCAGATTGAAATAGAAAATGACGTTTTCAATTCCATACATGATTTTCCAGCTCGCTCCGAAAATGATTCGAACTGGGGATCATCTTTCGGATCTCTCTCGGGTTCGTTCCCCATTATCCATCTGAAAGGAACATATAGCAAGACGTATCCACAGGTATCGTGGACGATGGAGTTCCCGGGCTGGCCTTAAGTCTCGCGAAAGAAGCCCCGTGCTGAAAGCACCGCTTCTGGCGCGGGGCTTCTTTTGTTTATAAGATTGTTTGTTATAGGTGTTCATTTAGTTTTATAATAGCGGTATGCAGTCAAAGAGAATCTTTCTTGTCTTTGGTTTAGGCTTTCTTTTATTTGTTTCTTTTTCTCACACCGCCAAGGCTACTCCTCTTGGGAATAATGGCGGTACCACCAGCGGTTACTATGAGGTAGACGGCGATAATGAAACAAAGGATCAGACCTTTTGGTTGCCGGGTCCGGCCGGCCAGACGTTTTATTATGGCGTTAACTCCGCGGGCGATTCAAATGATCCTGGGTCAATGACGGTTGATATTTGTTTCTGGGGTACTGCGCCGGGGGCTATATTTTGTGAAACTCCAATCAGTAGCCAACCTATTGGTAACTCTTTTAACGCTGGGGGATACAACCCTTACAGAATTCCCAATAGTGGAGATATTGGAGGGGGTATGGGCCTAAACGATGTTTCCTCATATCGCGTGTGGGTACATATTTGGGTTG
Organism: Candidatus Yanofskyibacteriota bacterium; assembly: GCA_003151795.1. Taxonomy (GTDB): domain Bacteria; phylum Patescibacteriota; class Minisyncoccia; order 2-02-FULL-40-12; family GWA2-44-9; genus 2-01-FULL-41-21. Next base: position 4,112 of record PLYL01000008.1, read on the forward strand.
ATAGTTCCAGTAAATACAAAACAGGGACTACGGTTACCGCATACGGCCGATATGTGGTGGCGGGGACTTTGAGCGCATCAGCCACAACTATTTCGCCAGGTGATCCCGTAACACTTAATTTTAATGCCACTAATGGGATGAGAGGTTACGTATTTAATGTCAATACTGGACAGTATGTTTCTGATCAGCTTAGCCCTAATGGGTCATGGACAACTCATCCAAGCCAAACAACTACGTATCGCTTTGCCGTTTATGGACCAGGATTATACTGGTACGACGACTCTAGTAACTGGGTTAATACTAACGATGTAACAGTTACCGTCGCTTCTTTTGTAAACCTGAATTTTCAGGTGACGGATGGGTGTTCGGGCGGGCTGACGGCGACTCCGGCCACCATCACCCTAAACAATGATTACGGCGGAGGGACGACCACGACGGCTAATGGTTCTGGCTTCGCGACTATTTCTGTCAGTCCGAATACTAATATTGGATGGAGTTCGGCGGTGAATGGGTATGATACCGTGGGCGGAAGTGTTAATTCCGGCAATGGGACGACCGTCAATGTGGTACAGACGCGCACCTGTGGCGGCGGCACCCCGACTCCAACACCCACACCCACCCCTTCTCCTACCCCCATAAACGCAACACCCACACCCACCCCTTCTCCTACCCCCATAAACGCAACACCCACACCCACCCCTTCTCCAACTCCCATAAACGCAACACCCACTCCGACACCTTCTCCAACTCCTACCTGCCAAGATTCGGCCGCCACTAACTATGGCGGGCCATTACCATGCACCTATTCTCCAGCCCCCACTGCCCACATAACCGCCAATGGCCAAAGCGGCATTGTTTGGGTTCCGCTTTGGTCTCAACCAACAATAGCGTGGGTTTCAAACGCGGCCTCGTGCAATGTATATATCGGCACGAATCAAGGTTATGATAACACCAGTCCGTGGTCGGCGGGCCATGCCAACTATACTGCGACTTCTCCGCCGATTGGAGGAGACACGGTATTTTTCTTGGTGTGCGATGGCGGGGCTAGTTCCGACGAGGTAACCGTGAGACCGTTGCCAGCCTCAACACCGACGCCAACACCAGGAAGTAATTCCGGAGCGGATTCGTGCACGGTGACGGTGCAAGCCCGGCCCGGCCCGAGCGTATCATTAACGGCAAACCCGAGTACTTTAAACTGGAATAATTCCGGCTCGACGCTGAATTGGTCATCAAGCAACGCCGATGCTTGCGGTGCTTCCGTCGATTGGTCCGGCGTCAAAGCATTATCCGGTTCGCAGGGTATAGGGGCTCTGACGCCCGGAAGATACACCTACGTCCTGACCTGTTCCGGTAACGGCTCGGGTCAATCAACGGCGTACGTTACGGTCAATTCGCCGGTGCCGACCGCTTATAGCGTGACCCATTCCGAACCGGATTATTGTTTATCCGGCCCGGGCGGCTATGTGGCTTGGTCATACTCTGACCCGTCAGGCAGTCCGCAAACCGCCTATGAAGTTAAAATCGGCGGTTATGATTCCGGAAAGTTAACTTCGTCTTCCAAGATATTCGCGATTCCGAACGGCGCCTTGAATTTCAATAACACCTACAACGCCCAAGTCATGGTCTGGAACACCTACGACCAGCCGTCAGCATGGTCCACTCCAACCGCGAATTGGACGACCCCGCCGTATGCCTATCCCGATGTTATCTCGCCATATCAATTCACCTGGCCGACTCCGCCTAAGCCCCAGCAGAATAAGCCGGTCCAGTTCACCGACCACACTGTGTTCGGCGCCGGCGGCAATCACTCCTGGAGCTGGAATTTCGGCGATGGCGGCACCTCGACCCAGCCGAGTCCAGCCCACACCTATACCACCATCGGCAATTATACGGTTAATCTCATCGCTACCGACGCCGCCGGCCAGAGTTGCGGTCTTTCCCAATCTCTCAATGTTCAAAAACCCATTCCGGTCATTAAAGAAGTGGCGCCAAAATAATGACTAATTATTTTAAAGCAAATAAAAAATTTATTAGTGCCACGGTTGCGGTTGCGGTGATTATCGCGACAGCCATTTTATTGGGCCGAGCCGGATATTTTCAGCATAAATTAACAAGCAACGAATTTTCCGGTATGATTACGGGTGTTCAGTATCGGGTTATCACGATGAAAGGGGTTTATACTGTTTCGCAACAGACGAATACTGATCCGGCGGTCATCCGCGAAATTACAGCCTCAATCACTCCCGAAGCCAAGATTTATAAGCAATCGGGGAACCCGTTCGCGGGCCAAGCGGTTAAAACATCAGTTACGTTCGATGAGTTGACCGCCGACATTCAACAGAAAAAATTTGTGTTAGCTAAAATCCACGCCAGTTATGACATTAACTTTAAGTCCCATGTCGTTCCCTATGAAGTCGTATATACGACAGATCCGCATGTACCCATTCAATAATTATGATTAAAAAATTTCTATTATTAACACTATTGGTATTAGCAGGGTTATCTTTTTATTTTCATCATGGCGTTCAAGCGGCGGGAACCGCAACTATCACCGCCAATGGCCAAAGCGGCATTGTTTGGGTCCCGCTTTGGTCTCAACCAACAATAGCGTGGACTTCAGATGCCAGCACTTGCGATGTTTTTATCGGTACGAATCAAGGCCATGGATCAGAGCCTTGGTCCTCGGGCCATCCCAGCTATACCGCGACTTCTCCGCCGATTGGGGCAGACACGGTATTTTTCTTGGTATGTTATACCTCGCCCGATTTCGCGAACCCGTCTAGTTCCGACGAAGTAACCGTGAGGCCTCTTCCAGCCCCCACCGCCTCCATCATCGTCAATGGCTCACATGATGTGACCACATCCGTTCCTTCTGGAACTGCCGTAGAAGTAACATGGTCTTCCAATGCCACTTACTGCCAGGTGCATCGCGGTGACGCCACAAATGACGGCCCAATTGCCTGGGAAGGTGCAAATGGTGACGTCAGTACTCCTATTACGTCATACACTAGATTTCGTTTATATTGCCAGGGTCCGAACGGTTCAGCTTTTGACCAAGCCTCGGTGGATGTGTCTGCTCCACCCGCCGTCGTTACGCATATCAGTTGTGACCCGGGTACCGTAGCATATGGCGGATCATCAAATATATCTTGGTCTTCAAGTTATGCCTCGTCATGCACGGTCTCGCCGGGCGGCTGGTCGGGAATTTCCGGCGGGCCTAACTCGACCGGCACGCTTTACTCCTCGACGACTTACACGATAAGTTGCAGCCGGTAACAACTAAAATCCGCCCGCTTCGGCGGGTTGATTTTAGTTGACCAAAAGTCATTTTTTTAGTACTATTTTCGAATTATGATTGAAACACATCCCTTACCGGTTCACGTGGTGCGTATCAAATTATTGAAGTCGCTTTTGGCGATGATTGAGAACTCTGCCAAGGGTGGCAACAACTATTTTTTCCGTAATTTATGGGCCGACGAAGACGGTAAAGAAATTGATATTTTGGAAAACGGTCAAAATTCGTGCTGTGCGCATGTGACTTGGATTTTGTATCTCCTGAACGATACCTTGGAGTATGCTAAAAAACCACACTGGATAAAGTTTAAGCACGCGACGGTATTTTCGACCGAAAAAGATTTGCTGGCGAACGGCTGGTTTGAGATTAAAGACCATCGGCCCGGGGCGGTAATTATCTGGGAACCGAGAACGGCTTCGGTGCACGGACTTTTGGGCGACAAAAACGCGGAGCTTCAGCACATTGGTTTTTGCGTCAGCGAGACCGAGGCGATTAGCAATGATTCCAAAAAGACAGGCTTCCCAGTTCGCCACCACATTACTTACAATGAAACTCGGCCGATTAAAAAAATTCTCTGGCATCCGGAGCTAGATAATGACTAATCATGCAAGACATTAAAATCGAAGCCCCACTTTGCAATCAGTATGATAAAGCCCACGACGAATCGTGGGCTTATCGGATGTGCGCGCCGTGCTCGCTTTGGATGCTTCTGAAGCATCATGATTCAGGGTTTGCTTTATCGCCCTTGGATTTGCGTGACAAACTTATGGCCCGCGATGGCTATCTAGAGAATATCGGCTTTAAGCATCAGGCCATCGCCGATATGGCTCGCGAATACGGGCTGCCGCTCACGTACGCGAAGAGATTTTTTTACACGCCAGAAGAAAAGGAAATTGGGATGGCAATCATCGACAAAAATCTGGAAGCTGGCCAGCCGATCATGGTTTCTATGTTCTCACATTTTAATCCGGCTCGGGGCGGCCACATGCTTGTCATTCACGGTCTGCAGAAATTTAATGGCGTAACAATCGGTTATTATATCCAAAGCTCCGACGCTTCGTTCCGGGGTCATAATTATTTCGTTACCAAAGAAGAATTCGTCCCTAACTGGCGCGGAGGATTGGTGTATAAGGACTAGCAAAAACCCTCAAATTGTGATAGATTTTGGCTACCCAAATTGATATTTGGGGGTGTAGCTCAATTGGTTAGAGCGCGTCCCTGTCACGGACGAGGTTGCGGGTTCGAGTCCCGTCACTCCCGCCAGTAAAAATGATATGATTCCCAAAGGTCGATGTACTTAATTAACCTAATTACAAAACTATGATAAAAGGAAATTTTCTTGGGGCGGCGATTGTCGCAATAATCTACACGGTCTATATCGTATGGAATCCTCTTGCGGCGAAAGGACACACAGTATTGATATTGGTGATTCTTAACGCTTTGACTATCGTGTTGATGGCTTTTGCATTCAAATGACACAAAGTTGAAATAAGAAGTTTCTACATGAACAATATAATTGAGGTCAGGAACCTCACGAAAAAATTCGATCATTCAAACGCCGTCGACGACGTGTCTTTTTCGGTGGCTGAAGGCGAGATTTTTGCTTTTCTCGGGCCGAATGGCGCCGGCAAATCGACGGCCATCAGAATGCTGACGACCTTGCTCCACCCCACCAGCGGCACCATGGCCATCAATGGATTGGATCCCGTCCAGAAGCCCGATGCGGTTCGGCGGATGTTCGGGATTGTTTTTCAAGACCCCAGCCTGGACGATGAATTAACCGCTTGGGAAAATATGGAATTTCACGGGATACTCTACGATATTCCCAATCCTTTGCGCCGAGACCGCATGAAGCAACTTCTTGAATTCGTCGAACTCTGGGACCGCAAAGATGATTTAGTGAAAGAATTTTCCGGCGGGATGAAACGGCGCCTGGAAATCGCCCGGGGCCTGCTCCATCATCCGAAAATTATTTTTCTCGATGAACCGACGCTTGGCCTTGATCCGCAAACTAGAAACGGGATGTGGATGTATCTCAAAGAGCTGAATAAGAATGAAAACACGACCATTTTTTTCACCACGCACTACATGGAAGAAGCCGAGCGCATCGCCCAAAGAATCGCCATCATCGACCACGGGAAAATAATCGCTTCAGGAACATCGGAGGAATTGAAACGGCAAACGGCCACCGCTTCACTCGAAGAAGCTTTCCTGAAGCTGACCGGAAAAACAATCCGCGACGAATCCGTTGGTTCGGCCGAGCACATGCGGACGGCCCGGCGCATGTGGCGGAGATAGCTTTTATTATTATGAAAAAAATATACATTCTTTGGCTAAGGCAAATTAAGCGGTATCTGCGGTCCCGCTCGCGCATCGTGGGTTCTTTGGCTCAACCAATCTTGTTCCTGCTGGCGCTAGGCTATGGTTTTGGTTCGGTGTTCCAGCAGGCCGGCCAGGGCAATTACGTCGAATTCTTGGCGCCGGGGATTATCGGCATGGGCATTATTTTTACGGCGATTTTTACCGGAATCGAGATTATCTGGGATCGCCAGTTCGGATTTTTAAAAGAAATGATGGTCGCGCCGGTCTCGCGCTTGAGCATCATGTTCGGGCGGACGCTGGGCGGGGCGACGATTGCCGTGATGCAAGGCATTATCGTGCTCGCCCTTTCGCTTTTCTTGGGATTCCATCCTTATGCCTGGGCGGGGATTTCGCTGGCCATCGGGGTGATGTTTTTGATTGCCCTTCTTTTTACCGCTCTTGGCACCATGATTACGTCGTTGCTCGACGACATGCAGGGGTTCCAGCTGATTATGAACTTTCTGGTGATGCCCTTGTTCTTTCTGTCCGGCGCCTTGTTTCCGCTCAAGGGCCTGCCGCCGGCCCTGGCCATCATCGCCCGACTCGATCCGCTCTCCTACGGAATTGATGCGCTCCGCATCCTCCTGATTAATGTCGGCTTTTACGGCCTGGGCACGGATATTCTTGTTTTGACCGCGGTAACCGCCGTCTTCTTGTGGCTGGGAAGTTATTTCTTCAAAAAAATTCAGATTTAACAAAATTACGATGCAAATAATGAAGCACAAGCATTTTTGGCGTTACGTCTTTGCAGGATTATTGATTGCGCTCATCGCGCTGCTGGGCTGGCTGATTTTTGACGTCAGAGATTTGTATCGCGGAGGCATGTTAAGGCCGACGGGGGGATTCCGCCGGACGTATGTTCGAGAGCAGGCATCGGATACTTCTCAAATTCAGAGTTGGATGACTTTTTCGTACATTAATCATATTTTTAATCTGCCGCCAGCCTATCTGGCGTCGGCGTTGGCCATTCAAGACAGCCGTTACCCGGATTTAATCGTTAGCCAGTACGCCAAAAGTAAAAACCTGATTGATGCTGATTTTTTGAAGCAGGTCCAAGATTCAGTGAGTCAGTATCTTCAGAGCGCTCATTAAATGAGTTTAGTCTTTCAGAACATTCTTGGCTGGATTCTGGTCTATAAATACTCCACGCTCTTTGCGGTTTCGTTTCTTTCTTCTCTCGGGGTGCCGTTGCCGGCCGCCGCGAGCACGGTGGCCTCGGCCGCTTTCGCGAGCCAGGGCTATCTCAACCTGGGAGCGGTTTTAATCGTGGGCCTGCTCGGAAATATTATCGGTGATTTCGCCGCCTACGGCTTAGTGAGAAAATACGGCAAACCGGTTTTGTACTGGTTTCATCTGGGGAAAGTGGTCGAATCTCAAGTTTTAAAAAATGTCGAGAATATCGAGAATACCTACAAAGCCACGGTGATCATGGCCAGCCGTTTTCAGGATCAGGCCACGACCCTCGTGAATATTATTGCCGGCCTGGGCAACATGGACTTCAAGCACTTCGCGCTCTATGCGGTTATTGGCGACGTCCTGCAGATTTTGTTTTACAGCGCTATCGGCTATTTCTTCGCCGGGAGCTGGCAGTCATTATATAACGCGGTTGGCGTGTTTGGCTGGCTGATTATTCTCGGCACGACCGTGGTGGCGATTCTAGCCTCGCGCAAATTTGTAAAACAATTATTAAAATAATGAAAAAAGATATCGTCCTTTATTTTGCGGTTCTTTGGATTCTGGCGCCGGCGGCGAGCCAAGCCAGCTATCATTTTGCCGATTTTAAGGGCCATCCGCCGCTGCATATTTATTCGGCCAATAAAAAGACGCCGACCGGCCTATCGCCGGATAAAATCAAATCCGCGTACAACTTGCCGGCCACGGGTGGCAAGGGCGTCATCGCGATTATTGACGCTTATGCTTCGCCGACGCTCGAGAAGGATTTAGCCGTCTTTAATTCTGCTTTTGGTCTGGCTTCCTGCACGGTCGCGAATGGCTGTCTAGAATTGCACCCCATGGCCGCAAAAATGACCGCGAATTCCGGCTGGGCTTTGGAAACCGCGCTCGATGTTGAGTGGGCCCACGCGATTGCGCCCCAGGCCAAGATTCTTTTGGTCGAAGCGGTGACGCCGAGCGGCGCAAATTTAATTAACGCGGTTGATTATACCCGTGGCCGAAGCGATGTTGCGGCTATCTCGATGAGCTGGGGCGGAGCGGAATTTTCTGATGAAACAACGCTTGATACTCATTTCGTCAGCAGTTACGGCGCGATATTTTTTGCTTCTTCCGGTGATAATGGCGCCGGGGTCAGTTGGCCGGCCTCGTCGCCGCATGTGGTCGGCGTCGGGGGCACCACATTGACGTTTAGTAAAACAGGCGCTTTTCAAAAAGAGTTAGCGTGGCCGGGAAGCGGGGGCGGGGTCAGCGCCTATGAATCCCAGCCCTCATTTCAAGCTGGCTATAATATCAGCAAAGCCAATAAGCATCGGGCCGTGCCCGACGTCTCTTACAACGCCGATCCGAAATCAGGCTACTCGGTCTATGAAAAAGGAGCGTGGTACGTGCTGGGCGGGACGAGCGCCGGCGCGCCGCAATGGGCGGCCATTCAAGCGTTAGGCGGAACGGCTTCGAACGATAAGTTTTATACCGACAAGGCAGGAGATAATAACAAGAATTACTTTCGAGACATCATAAGCGGAAGCAATGGCGATTGCACCTATTACTGCGACGCGCACAAACACTACGACTATATCACTGGCCTCGGCTCGCCATTAACCGCAACATTTTAGTTGTCAGATTTAGTCAAAATTGGTAGAGTAAAGCCCATGCATCGGCCCATGCTTGTTATTTTGGGAATCGGAATTCTGGCCGCGATCGCGGTGGGGATTTTGATGTATTCGACCGATCCGTTTACGGCCAGCACGGGGATTAAGGCGCTACTTTTTATTTCGGTTTTTATTTTGATTATGAGTGTCTCGGCCCTTGTGCTTTATGGAATCGCGGTGGCGTGGCATAACGGGATGCGATATTTTTTCGCGAACTATTTCGGCCCGGAAGAATCATATTTTAAATCAAGTTTTCAGGGCGCGGTATTGGTTACGGTAATAATGATGCTCGTAATCGGTCTGCGCCGATTCGGATTACTGCAATGGAAATAAAGGTTGAAAAAATACTTCAGAACAAAAATATAGGATATAAGTTAATAAAATTAAGCGAAGCTGCTTTTAGCGTGAGCGATGTCATTAATAATTCAGGTGGTACCATCAACCCGAATGAGATTTGTAAAACAATAATCCTCAGGGGTAAAAAGTCTGGCAAAAAGTTTGCCGTCTTGTTGCGCGGTATCGATAGGCTGGATTTTTCTAAAGCTAAGAAGATTTTTGGGGAAGAAATGGCCATTGCCACAGCCGAAGAGGTTTTAGAAGCTAGCGGTGTTGAGCCTGGTGCGGTCTGCCCTTTTTTATTGAATGTGGCGCTGTTTATAGATAATAAAGTCCTGGACTTGGAAACGGTTAACTGTGGCTCCGGCGACCATTTATACGGCATAGAATTTAAGTTGAAAGACCTTTTAAACAATTTAGATCATCAGACAATTGATATTTCTAAAACTCTCTAAATTTCTCAGGATTTGCTATAAAAGTAGCCATGTGGTAGAATTAGACCAATGTCAGCTAAATTCATAACAACTGCATATTGGCTCAGCTTGCACTTTACCCCTGCCAATCGGGAGTTGTTTAGAATTTCTTCGTAAAATATCGTTAGTCCAAGGATATTCTCAACAACCCCTGATTCCCGGGGGTTGTTTGTTTGAGAGGTGAAGAGTGCTTACAACAGAGATGATTGGCTCGTCGCACGAAACCGCCATGAATTCCGGGGTTGTCGAACTCCCTGGTCGTATCGTTCAGAGTGGACCCGTGTTCTATGGCACATCGGATCCAGTTCCAAATGTTTCGGAACTAATCTTGACGGCTATCGTGGCAATTCTGTGCCAACAGCCAGCTAAGTTTTCGGTCTATCGAGGTGGTCGAACTGAATACGCGAAGGCCTCGGAGCGCTATTCCAGGAATTTGGTTGATGCGGGGATTGTGCCATCGGTGGATGAAGCCATTCGTATCGTGGGAGAGTGGTTCGGCCTGCGGATCAATGTCGTTTCCTTCGAGACGATCATGGAGGCCGGCGGTATATGGAATATGCCGTTGATTGAAATCGCACAGGCCATTCGAACTTTGCGGCCAAAGCCACTACGTTTTTGCTACATGCCCGAGATTTATGTACCAGACAGCCCAGCCAAAACGATCTACACCAACGATAAATGGTTGGAGAAGAATTCTCTAAAGACAGTGGCCGATCTTCACGAAACGGGCGGCTGGTTATCGGGCGCTTCGATCCACTACTCGCTCCGGCGGTTCTCGGAGAAGTTTGCGGATCATATCCACGTCGTTCCATTCGGGACCAAAGGTGACGTTTATCGGATGTATGACGGAAGCGGTTCAAGGTTTGTTCTAGCTCCGGCTCTTCACATCCGTCCAGCAGGAGCGGAGCCAGAGTGGTTACCACTGGAATTGAGAACCTTCGCGGCTATCATTCAGCTCTGGCCAGAAGCTGAGCGAGTTCAGCTCCGAGATCGGCTTGTCTCGGAAGTCTCCAAGGGTTTTGAAGGAACGACCCAGAAAATTAGCTTGGAGTTTCGATCGGTTCAGGACTATCGAGTTACGATTGCCTAACGATTGTGGGCCGACCCGTTCGGCCGGCCCACAATCAACTTATTAATTATGAAAAAATCAAAAACAATTAAAGATAAACGAGCATTAATATTTACTGCCCACCCCGATGATCACTTACTGTGTGCTGGAACATTAATGTTGCTCAAAGAAAAAGGTTTCAAAATAACCGAAGTTGTATTTACTGGTGGAGAACAGAGCGTATGGTTTGGTTCTGATAATTCTGTAATTGATAAAGAGGCTCTAAAAAGTGAGCGAAAGAAAGAGATATCTAAAGCATCTCGTATTATTGGTATTGATGAGACAATATTTCTCGGAGAACCAGACAGTGAAGTCACAAGGAGTTTAAATCTTATTCACCGGATCATGGCTATTGTCCGAGAGGTAAGGCCGTCAATAATTTTCACTCTCCACTACAATGATTATCACCCTGATCACCGAGCTGTGGCGACTATCGTGACCGAAGCGGTAGATAGAGCTTCGTGGTCAGTAGCTCCACATCTGGGAGAATCACACAGAGCGGATATGCTCCTGTACACTGATGGTGAATACCTATGTCGGGCAGATTTTCTTGTGGACATTTCTAAATTTGAACCAAAGATAGAGAAAGCGATGGATGCTTATGGTTCACAGATGAGAGAGAAGCACAGACGATTGAGTCGTTCCATTAGGGCATACCGAGGATTCTTCAAGCGGTCTAATGTCGCTGAAGCATTTGAAATCGGCGAAAGATATCCGATTGATTTAGAATTATTTTCTCTATTGTCATGAAAAAGTTAAATCAAAAAATTCTGTTGGTCCACGACTACCCCGCACTACATGGTGGAGGCGTTGTTCAGTTAAATTTAGATTTGGCAAAATCTCTAATCCAAAAAGGTTCACAGGTCACGATTGCCGTTCCAGAATATAACCCCGATCTAAAGAAGTTGATAACAGAGAGCGACCAAATTTTGGTCAGCTTATCTAGTAAATTCAGAGAGATGGGTAAGAAATCGATTAGAATTGCTAGGGCTTGTGGTAAGCCTTACAAGGTTTGGTTACACACAAAATTGCCAGAAAATTATTGCGATTCTGAACAAGGAAAAGAAATGCAAAAAGTTTTATCTGATAAATTTTGCCTATCTTTTATTTGCGTTTCTCAAAGTGTCGCCGATGATATGGTCGCTAACTTTGGTTTTTCTTTGAAGGTAGCAGTTGTCTATCCGGGTGTATACATGGCTCAAAGATTTGAAGCTGACTCGCTGAACCTTGTGCTTAAAAGCGACGTTCTGTTCGCTGGAAGACTGTCTACTGAAAAAGGTGGCGATATATTTATCAGGGCTTTCAGTAAGCTTTTAAAGAATTCGCCAAATCTTAAAGGCGTGATTATTGGTGACGGGGAAGAAAAAAACTCGCTGGTTGAGTTGGCTTTTAATCTTGGAATTAAAAAGTCTATAACTTTTTTACCTGCGTGTAGCAGAGAAGAACTTTTCAAATACATCCGAAATACTCGTCTATTTTGTGTTTCATCTCGCACAGAATCTTTTTGTATAACATTAGCCGAAGCTCTTGCCTTAGGAGCTACAGTAGTCGCGCCAAACAGGGGTGGTCCGATTGAAGTATTGGATTCGGGAAGATTTGGCTACTTGTTTAAACCAGAGGATCCTAATGATCTTGCTAGGATTCTTAAAGTGGCTCTATCTGAAAATCTATCAAGTAAGTTACTCCAAAAACTTTATGTCATGAGACGATTTAATGCTAGTGTTCAGTTTATTCAGATGGCTAAGCTCGTAATATCGCCGAATTGGTAACCCGACCTTACCCCTGCCCTAAAAGCTATGAAATTCTCTAGAACGTATGGAATTATAGTCCAAAAACATCTATACTATTGTTAACAATATACACCATATGAATATTACAGTTCCAGAAGATAATAACCTGTTAGATAAAGTTGAGGCAAGGCAAGATGCTGAGGGTTTGCGAATCAAGCGATTCTTGGCGATGCCGGATCTATCGCGTACTGAAGGCAGTCCGATCAAGGAGGTTGTTGAACGGATTCTCGCGCTCCCTGATTTTGCGGGCTTGGATGTTATTGAAGTTCCGGAAATAGTGCCGACTGATATTCATTTTGATCTATTTGATTTTCCCGCCGATCATCCGGCGCGATCTAAATCCGACACGTATTACGTAGACGATAACCATATTCTTCGCACCCACACGACGGTGATGTGGTACTACTATCTGCAGGATCCTGATGTTAAACGCCGTATGGCTGAGGGTGAGCCCGTAGGTTGTTTCTGTTTTGGCAAGGTCTATCGCAAAGATGAGATTGATCGGAATCACATGAATGTCTTTCACCAGATTGACGGTTGGTATCTCGCCCCAAAAGATAAAAAGATAATTGGTGCGAAAGAATTAGAAGAGGCTCTCCGAGGAATTGGTCGGGCGGTATTTGGTCCAGACACCCCGCTCAATATAATTCCGGATACTTTTCCATTTACTGATCCATCCCGTCAAATGGAAGTAGAAAAGAAGGGTGTCTGGCTCGAAGTCTTGGGGAGCGGTGTCGTGAAGGGGAGCGTGCTCGAAAAATTTGGCGTGGATTCTTCTAAATGGAACGGTTGGGCGTTTGGGCCGGGTATTGAACGTCTGGCGATGGTTTCCATGGAATTGCCCGATATTCGTTTGCTCTGGTCACAGGATGAGCGGGTGAAGAAACAGCTCAAGCTCGGCCAGAAATTCAAAGAAGTTTCCAAGTACCCACCAATCGTTCGCGATATTTCGTTCATCGTCCACAAGGATTTCATCCCCAACAATTATTTCGATTTAATTCGCGATATCGGCGGAGATTTGGTGGAAGAAGTTCATCTTCTCGATAAATACGAAAACGCCGAAAAATTCGGGCCCGATAAAATCAGCTATACTTACCGTATCACTTATCGCTCTATCGACCGCACTCTCACGACCGAAGAAATTGAGCCGCTTCAAGAAAGAGTAATCTCGGAAACCAAGAAACAGTTCCAAGCGGAAATCCGGTAGTTATGTATAAATATCATTTGCCAAAACCAATTATCATAAAGCTCAATGATGAGTCAGGTTTTCGGTTAAGACAAAAAGCGGCAGAACATATTTCCATAAATCAAAATAAAACCGGCGCCGAGCGGGGAAGTTCCGAGGAGCAAGGCTTTGGGGCGCTCGCGGAGATGGTTATACGAAATAAATTGGGTATGCCGGAAATAAATCCCAAAGACCATCCTTTAGGATATGACCTCCTACTCCCTTCTGGAATAAAAGTTGATGTTAAATGTCGCGGCGGAACATTACCGTTTAAGGAAGAATACGAAAGTAGTGACGGTATCGCAAGGGAAGCAAAGCATAATTTCTTCGCGCGCCAAATGCATGACGAAAGACTGGACGCCGATATTTATGTTATGACCCATCTTGAAACTCCCAGCAAAAGAGAACTCCCGGGTACGACCAGACAAAGAAAATGGATATTGTACGTTTGCGGATGGGTATCAAAAGAGCGGGTTGCGAATGAAGGCGTTTATCTGCCGCGAGGCTCTCTCACTGAACAAGGAAGAACATGGTTTCCGTATCGCGGGCAAGAGATAGAATATTATAATCGTAATCTGAACGGATTAGAGAAGATGGAAGATTTATTGAGCATTGAATTGCCAGACGTTGAGAAAGACAGAAATCATAAGGGTGATTTAAACTTAACTTCCGCCGACGCAATAAGGATAGCCTATGATCTTATTGGCCGTGGAGTGTTAAACGAAAAACACCTTGCTTTTATTCAGAAGGAAGCGGGTATATCAAAAATCGTGAAACCGATTCTGAACCCGAATCAATATTTTCACTTGCTGTACTGGCTTAAAGAAAAAGGCGCTCTGACTGAAGTAGAAATAAAAAAAGCGAAAGAGATCCTTAAAGAAGAACCTTTTGATGGAATTTAAAATAGCCTACTTGTATTGGCTCTGTATTGAGCCGCCGCCTCTTTCGTTCTTTTTCTAGAAATCTCCACATAGTCAACCTTATGCTTTTTAAAGAGATAGACTTCTTCATTTTTCTCAATCCCAATAAATTTTCTTCCTTCCAAAACTGCCGAGACAAGAAAGCTTCCGCTCCCACAAGTATTATCTAATACAATATCACCCTCTTTAGTAAAGGTGCGAACAAGATAACGGCCAAGCTCTATAGGTTTTTGTGTAGGATGAAAAACTTCACCTTCGCTCTCGGCGGTTTTAAAATAAACTACATCGGTCGGATACCTCTCACCGTTACTTTTTACCTCTACTGTTTTGAAGTCGCCGTAGCTTCCTGTTAGCTGATCTTTTCTGAATCCTTTATTGTACGGTTCGCCGTATGTCATTTGAGGATTGTAGATTGGCTGATTTTTGTAAAAGATACAAATGTCTTCGTGTTTTCGCAGCGGCTGTTTTTTTGCGTTCAAAAAATTTGTGGGCTTTGATTTAATCCAGGTAATTTTGTACTTGAAAAGTTTTGGTTTAGAGAGCATTAAGTTAGCCGTAAAAAGTCCTTGGCCCGTGAGAGCGATTGCCCCGTTATCTTTAATAATCCGCTCGTAGTGTGTCCATAGCTGATCCAGCGGGATCACGCTATCCCAATGATTTTGAGTAGTGCCGTAGGGTAAATCGCACAAAATCATGTCCACAGATTTTGAGGGTATATCCACCATTATTTCCAAACAGTCGCCTTTGATTACCTTGTTTTCAAAATCAGTGATTATTTTTTTGCTTTTCTCTACTTTTGCTCCTATTTCTTCCGCTCCCATATTTTTTCGTAGGTACCATAAGCAATAGGTATTTACTGGCAGGCCCTCTTGATTGGCGCGTTGTTCAAGTTCCAGATAAGAATCTGTTCCAAGTAGGCCACGTAATTCACTACTCCCAAAATTAGCAATATTTTTGTATAGATCTTTATTCCTTTCTCCAAAGGCTAAGATAAATCCCTTTGCTTTCGGGTTAACATCTTTGTAGTCGGGGAAATAGACTGCTTTGAAAGTTTGGTGACTCGGCATAGATATATTATAGTATGATACCCCCATTATTTATATATGGTTTTATCCACAATCCTAGACAAAACTATCCAGTCCGAACCCTTGTTTGGCGGGTAGTAAAATGCTACAATTATACAGTATAAAACATGGCTGATAAAGAGCTCAAAAAATCCGAATATACCGCCAAAGATATCCAAGTTCTTGAGGGGCTGGAACCGGTCCGGAAACGGCCGGGGATGTATATCGGCTCGACGGGCGTCGACGGCTTGCATCACCTCATCTGGGAAGTGTTCGACAACTCGATTGACGAAGCCATGGCCGGCCACGCCCATCATATCGAGGTTGGGCTTTTGGCCGACAACAAAGTTCGCGTCGCTGACGATGGCCGCGGCATCCCGACCGATATCCATCCTAAGACCAAAAAATCCGCCCTCGAAACCGCGGCCACGGTCTTGCATGCCGGCGGTAAATTCGAACAAGGCGCGTATAAAGTTTCCGGCGGTTTACACGGCGTCGGTTTGTCTGTTGTAAACGCGCTCTCGACCTGGATGAAAGCCGAAGTCTATCGCAAGCCGGATATCTTCGCTCAAGAATACAAAATCGGCAAACCGCAGGGGCCGGTCAAAAAAGTCGGGACCACCAAAAAGACAGGGACGACGATTACTTTCCAGCCCGACCCGACTATTTTCCCCGATACAACCTTCGACCTGCCGTATATTCTTAATCACATTCGCCAGCAGGCCTACTTGACCAAGGGCGTTAAGATTACCGTGACTGATGCCCGTAATCCGATTATTGTCGCCGGCAAAGATGGCAACCTGCCTGCCGGCAGGCAGGGAAAACAGGAAGCGCCGTTCGATTACACGTTTTATTTCGAAGGCGGGATTATGTCGTACGTTGATTTTTTGAATCACGGCGAAGAGGTCAAAAACAAAAACATTTTTTATGTCGGTAAGGAACAGCAGGACATGTTCGTCGAAGTTTCTCTGCAGTATATCGAAGAGCTCACGAGCCGAGAATTATCTTTTGCCAACAACATCCATACGATTGAGGGCGGGACGCATCTGACTGGTTTTCGTACCGCGCTGACCAGAATTTTGAATGACTACGCGCGCAAGAACGGATTTTTGAAAGAAAAAGACGATAACTTGTCAGGCGAAGACGTCCGGGAAGGCTTGACGGTGGTGATTTCAATCAAACTTCGCGAACCTCAATTCGAAGGCCAGACCAAAGCCAAGCTCGGTACAACCGAAGCCCGCAATGCCGTCGAGACCGTGATGACCGTTGAGTTCACGGACTGGCTGGAGCGTAATCCGAACGATGCTCGGGCGATTCTCGAAAAAGTTATCCTGGCCTCGAAAGCCCGTCTCGCGGCCAAAGCGGCTCGCGATACGGTGCTGCGCAAGGGCGCCCTGGAAGGCATGACCTTGCCGGGCAAGCTCGCCGATTGTTCCAGCCGGGATGCTTCGGAATCCGAATTGTTTATCGTCGAGGGCGACTCGGCCGGCGGATGTTTTTCGGGCGATACAAAAGTCGCTTTGCTTGATGGCAGGAACCTTTCGTTTAAGGAATTAGTAGAGGAGGACATGACTGGTAAGAAAAACTACTGCTACACCATCAAAAATGACGGCAATGTCAGCGTGGCCCAAATTTTACATCCGCGAATTACTAAAAAGAACGCAGAAATAATAAGGGTTACTTTAGATAATAAAGAGGAAATTAGATGTACCCCAGATCATAAATTTATGTTGCGAGACGGGACTTATAAGGAAGCTCAATACCTAACAAAAAAGGATTCGTTGATGCCATTGTATAGAAGGTTGTCTAAAATCGCCGGTCGGATAACCATCAAAGGTTATGAGATGGTATATAATCCCGCCGAACATTATTGGCGGTTCACTCATGTTTTGGCGGATCAATACAATCTTGCTCGAGATGTCTATACTCCTGAAGGTGGGGAAGCTCGGCATCACAAAGATTTTAATAAGCTGAACAACAACCCCGACAACTTGGTTCGTATGGGGAAACAAGAACATTTAATGTTTCATACGCAATGGCTTGAAAAGACAGCCCGAACACCGGAAGTATTAGAAAAACTGCGTAAGATTAGACAAAGTCCTGAATATCGCGCCAAAATAAGCCAGACCATGAAAATGCCAGCCATGCGGGCAATGCTTAGTGAACGCGCGAAGAAACAATGGGAAAATAAAGAATATAAGGAATTTATGAATTCCAAGTTTTTAGAATTCTATAATTCCAATGAAGAATATCGAAAAACTAATAATAAACTTCTTAATAAAGCCCAAAAAACTTATTGGGCCAGTAAAGACAATCGTCATGAACAGGCCAAGCGAGTTGCAGATTTCTTTGATAAAAATCCGGAATACCGAGCCTTGCTTTCTCAACAGGCGAAACGGCAGTGGGACAATAAAGAGCTGGTGGCTTGGCGAAGTTTGGAGACTAAAAAACAGTGGACCCCCGAGTTCAGAGCCAAGAGAAAAGAGGCTTATAGCAAAACATACTTTACCCATACGATTAAATTTATGAAGGGTATTTTTGATCGGGATCATTTTCTTGATCAGTATGATGTCTTGAGAATTCAAAATAAAAGTCGAAATTTGTTACGAAGTGAAACATTCTGCCACAGGTTCTTTGACGACAATCCAACCGCCATGCTAGATGCGGTAAAAAACTATAACCATAAAATTAGGAAGGTAGAGAAATTAATTGAATGGACTGATGTCTATGATTTAGAAGTCTCTGGGACTCACAATTTTGCTTTGGCAAGTGGTGTCTTTGTTCACAATAGTTCCAAGCAAGCCCGTAATCGCCATACCCAAGCCATCTTGCCGTTGCGCGGGAAGATTTTGAATGTCGAAAAAGCCCGTCTCGACAAAATGCTCGCCTCGCAAGAAATCCGCAATTTGATTATCGCTATGGGTACGGCCATCGCCGAGGAGTTTGATTTATCCAAATTGCGCTACCACAAGATTGTCATCATGACCGACGCCGACGTTGACGGCGCCCATATCCGGACATTGTTGCTCACGCTTTTCTATCGATATTTCCCGCAAGTTATCGCGGGCGGCCATTTGTATATCGCACAACCGCCGTTATACAAAGTGCAAAAAGGAACCAAGATTCAATACGCATACAACGACGCGGAGAAAGATAAGGTGCTCGATATGTATCGAAAGGAAGCAGGCGAGAAAGCCGTCACCAAACCGAAAAAAATAAAAACAGACGCCGGCTTTGAAGTAACGGATCTTGATGGCAATGGCGCGGAACCCTCTTTCGCTGAAGCTTCGGCGGGCGAGGAAAAAATCGCTGGTGTTTCTCTCCAGCGTTACAAAGGTCTTGGTGAAATGAATCCGGACCAGTTGTGGGAAACCACCCTCAATCCCGAGAACCGAGTCTTACTTCGTGTTGATGTGAAAGATGCCCAAGCGGCCGACAAGGTCTTTGATATTCTGATGGGCTCCGATGTCATGCCCCGCAAGAAATTTATCCAGACCCACGCCAAGTCAGTAGTTAATCTAGATATCTAGCAGGTTGACAGTTGATAAGCCTTTTGGTACTCTGCGGGTACGCCCTCGGGCGGTTTTTAGATAGTTTTAGCTAATCATTTTATGGCAAATATTCCGCAATTTTTCCGAGAAGTCCGCGTGGAGATGTCCAAGGTGGTGTGGCCGACTAGCCGACAGCTAGTGATTTACACGCTCGTGGTCATTGTTTTGAGCGTGCTTTTGGCCGTATTTCTGGGCGCGCTCGATTTAGGATTCCAGACGATATTAACCAAGTACATATTGTAATAAATCGGAGTCATTTATCCGCCCGAGGCGGATGAGAAGTTTGCAACTACTCACTCCGTTCGCAGGCAAACATCACATGCCCAAACAAGTTGAAACAGGACAACGCAATTGGTTCGCGATTCATACCTATGCCGGGTATGAGGATAACGTCGCGCGCAATTTAACCCAGCGGATTGAGTCGCTCGGTTTTGAAAATAAGATTTTTAATGTTTTGGTCCCGAAAGAAAAAAAGATTCGCATCAAATCCGGCAAGCGCGAGACCATCGAAGAGAAGATTTATCCGGGCTACGTCTTGGTGGAAATGATTGTCGACGATGCTTCGTGGTATGTCGTGCGCAACACGCCCAACGTCACCGGCTTCATCGGCGCCGGGACCGTGCCGACACCGCTCGCGCCAGGCGAAGTGGAAGTTTTGCTCAAGCGCATGGGCGTGGATGAGCCGAAATACAAGATTGACGTGGCGGCGGGCGACCGAGTCAAGATTACCGACGGGCCGTTCAAAGATTTCGACGGCAAGATTGCCGAGATTGACCCCGAGAAAGGCCGTGTTAAAGTGCTGGTGACGATTTTCGGGCGCGAGACGCCAGTCGAATTAGACTTTTTACAGATTAAAAAATTATAAATAATTTATCCGCCAGAGGCGGATGAGAAGTTTGCAACTACTCACTCCGTTCGCAGGCAAACATCACATGGCCAAGAAAATCAAGACAATCGTAAAGTTACAGGTTATCGCCGGTGGTTTAGAGCCGTCAAAAATCGGGCAGGCTTTGGGGCCTCATGGTTTGAATCTCCAGCAGTTCATGTCGCAGGTCAACGAAGCGACCAAAGACAAAGCCGGCCAGCAGATTCCGGTCGAGATTACGATTTATGACGACCGGACGTTCTCATTTATTTTAAAGACTCCGCCGGCCGCTTATCTTTTGCACCGAGCTGCGGGGATTGAAAAGGGTTCGGGCGTGCCCAACAAGACTAAAGTCGGCACCGTGACCAAAGCCCAAGTTAAAGAAATTGCCGAACAAAAGATGGGCGACTTGAACGCCAACGATATCAATGCCGCCGCCAAGATTATCGAAGGCACCGCCCGCTCGATGGGCATCGACGTTAAGTAGATTTTATCAAGAACTACCAAATTAAAGCCCCGACTTGCGTCGGGGCTTTAATTTGGTAGTATTCTCAAGGTTCGTTTATAACCTAATTTCACCGAGAGGTCAGCTTTATGATTCCGAATCCGTATCCGGGAATTTTCATCGCCGTTGATGGTATCAATGGCTCCGGCAAAACGACCCAGGTTCAACTCTTGGAAAAATGGCTTCGGGAGCAGTATCCGACGCCAACGCTGGATTCTCACCATTCTGGCCGAGTCATCGAAGTTTTCAAGGAGCCGAACAAGGATGGCGAGTACGGCAAGCGAATCTACGAGGAATTGAACAAAGGTTTAGAAGGCTTGGCCATCAAGGATCCGATGAGCTTTCAAACTTGGTACGCTTGTGACAGCAAGGCCAACCTGGAACTCAATGTGATTCCTCGGCTGAAGCTCGGCGGCATCGTCATTCTGGATCGTTTCCGTTCGTCTTTGGTGCATGGAGCTATTTCTGTCCATGACATTGATATACTGATGATGAAGAATCAGATCATCATTGGCGAACATTTCATCTTGCCGGATGCCTTGTTTATTATCGACACGCCAGTCGAAGCGGCCATGGAACGTCTAAAAGAGAAGGGCCGTGCGCTCGACGCTCAGGAAAACAGAGCCGATCAAGAGCGTACCGCCGGATATTTTCTGGCGTTTGCGGAGAAATATCCCAACTGTGTCGTCATCAAAGATGGTGGCGATTCGGCAAGCCTGAAATCCAAGCATCTGCAGATCAAGGCTCACGTTCAAAAGTTGCTGGAACAAAAACCTGCTCGTGGGATTTAGGGGAGGAATTTATGTCTGAACACTCTGGCAGTGAACTACCGGCTCGAATTTTGAATGACCTTCAAACAAGTTTTCGACCAGTGAACAAAGGCGCGGAGAAGTGGCTCTACCGGCCCATTCCATGCTTGAACCACGGCTTTGTTTATCTCGTCGACTACATGGGCAACGACGAAGCCATCGCCCAGGCGGCCCGAGTTTCCTACGGCACCGGCACCAAGAAAGCCCAGACCGACGCCGGCCTGATCCGCCATCTCTTACGGCATGCTCACACCACGCCGTTCGAAATGGTCGAATTCAAGTTCCACTGCAAGATGCCGATTTTCGTGGCGCGTCAGTGGATTCGTCATCGCATGGCGAGTGTCAACGAATACTCCGGCCGGTATTCGGAGATGTTGGACGAGTTCTATCTGCCGGAGCCGGAAGTCATCAGAAAACAGTCGGTCAGCAATCGCCAGGGCCGAGGAGATGACCTCACTGTCGAACAGCAGAGAGAAGTGATCAGTATTCTCAAGGCCGAGTTCGCAAGCCAGTACGATGCGTACCAGAAATTGCTGCGCATGGACGTGGCCAAAGAACTGGCTCGCATCGGCCTGTCGGTCGCGAACTATACCCAGTGGTACTGGAAGATTGATCTCCACAACCTCATGCATTTTTTGCGGTTGCGTCTCGACAGCCATGCCCAGCACGAAATTCAGGTCTACGGCCAGGCCATGGCCCGAATCATCGAGAGCGCCGTCCCGATTGCCTACCAGGCTTTCTCGGACTACCGTCTGAATGCCATGTCTCTGACGGCACTGGATATCTCTTTTATCCAGTCAGGAGGCTGGCCACGGAGCGAGGAGCAGGTGTTGAAGGAACTGGCGGCACGATTCAGCAACAAACGGGAACGAGACGAGTGTCTCCAGAAACTCAAGCAACTTTCATTAGTCAGGAGAGAATAGTGTCCATCAAACCAGACAGTTGGATTCGGCGCATGGTTAAAGAACATGCCATGATTGAGCCGTTCGTAGACGAACAGATGCGAGAGGGCGTCATCTCATACGGTGTCTCGTCATATGGCTACGATCTTCGGGTCGGTAGTAGCTTCAAGGTATTCACGAATGTGTACAATGTAGTCGTGGATCCGAAGCATTTCGACCCGAAGTCTCTCGTAGATTTTGAGACTGACGTTTGCATCATCCCGCCGAACTCCTTCGCGCTTGCCGGAAGTGTCGAGTATTTCCGGATTCCGCGGAACGTCCTGACAGTGTGTCTGGGGAAGTCTACCTATGCCCGCTGTGGGATCATTGTGAATGTCACCCCGTTTGAACCGGAATGGGAAGGTCACGTTACTCTAGAAATCTCCAACACGACGCCTCTCCCTGCGAAAATCTACGCCAACGAAGGCCTCGCCCAGGTCTTGTTCTTTGAAAGTGACGAAGTTTGCGAAACTTCGTACAAAGACAAGAAGGGGAAGTATCAAGCCCAACGTGGCGTTACTCTGCCGAGGATCTAATCATTCTTGGCAGATCAGGTTATTAGGCCCCGGAAACGAATTCCGGGGCTTTTTTTATCGAATAAATCGTGGTAAATTAAGCATTATGAAATACCAGCCGGTTGTCGGACTCGAAATTCACGCGGCGGTCAAAACCAAGACCAAGATGTTTTGTGATTCGCTGAATGATCCGGATGAGAAACGGCCGAATTGGAATGTCTGCCCGATTTGCATGGGCCATCCGGGAACGATTCCAGTTATCAACGAAGAGGCGGTCAAGAAAGTTATTATGACGGGCTTGGCTTTGAATTGTTCCATTGCGCGCGATACTTTTTTCGAGCGCAAGAACTATTTTTATCCCGATTTGCCGAAGGGCTATCAGATTTCTCAATATCAAAAACCGTTGTGTTTCGGAGGCTACTTGGAAATTAAATCCGAAGCACGAAATCCTAAATCCGAAATAAATTCGAATATAAAAAATTCAAAAAGAATAAACATTACCCGAATTCATCTAGAGGAAGACGCGGGCCGGCTCCAGCATGACCCATCGGGAGATTTCTCTTTGGTGGACTATAATCGGGCGAGTGTCCCGCTCATGGAACTCGTGACCGAGCCAGATTTTACTAACGGAGATGATGTGCGAGCGTTCGCGGAAGAGTATCAGCTGATTTTGAAATATATCGGCGCGTCGGATGCCGATATGGAAAAAGGTCTGATGCGGGTCGAGGTCAATATTTCTCTGACTAACGCTGACGGTTCCTACGGCACCAAAGTGGAAATTAAGAATCTCAATTCTATCGCCGCCGCCGCCGCATCGGTGGATTATGAAATGGCCCGGCAGAAAGAATTGATTGAAAGCGGGGGAGAAGTGGCGGCCGAGACACGCGGGTGGGACGAAAATAAAAAGGCGACTTTCAGCCAGCGTTCCAAAGAGGAAGCCCATGACTATCGCTATTTTCCCGAACCGGATTTGCCGCCGTTGAAAATACAGGAATTACGAAGTAGGAATAATGAATTAGGAGAAGAAAACCGAGGAGGATTTTATATTGATGAAATCCGAGCCATGTTACCTGAACTGCCACAGGCTAGACGTGAACGATTCAAGAAGCAATATGGTTTACCAGATGCAGATGTTGAAATATTCACGACCGATAAGGAACTGGGAAATTACTTTGAGCATGTGGTATCGGAACTCGGCGATAACAGCCTCGCTAAATTGGCCGCCAACTATCTCATCACCGAAATCAGAAAACACGGCGGAGTGGTCGGAATCAAAATTACGCCCGCCGATTTCGCGGATTTTATTAAGCGCATCGCGAAGAAGGAAATCTCTTCCTCCGGCGCGCAAACGGTATTGGAAGAAATGTTCAAAACCGGCGCTTCGCCCGAACAAATCATTAAAGAAAAAGATTTGGGCCAAGTTTCAGATGCCGGCGCCCTGGATGCGGTAGTAGATAAGGTCCTTGCCGATAATGCCAAAGCGGTAGAAGATTACAAGAAAGGCAAGGAAGCACCGTTGAAATTCCTAATCGGCATGGCCATGCGCGAAAGCAAGGGGAAGGGGAATCCCCAAGTTTTAGAAGAGATGATTAAACAAAAGCTCTTGTAAGTTTCTCGGCGTTTTTCTCGGTTTTTAGCCAGCGGATTTCTTTGTTGCGTTTGAACCAGGTCATCTGGCGTTTGGAGTATTGAATTTCAGAAAGCGTAACTAATTTTTTTGTTTCAGTTAAAGAGGTATTTCCCTTCAGGTATTCAAGGATGATTCGATAGCCTAATCCTAAATTATGAAGTCGTTGCCAAGAAATTCCGTTTGCGCGGAGTTTTTTAACTTCGGCAATCAGACCTTGTTTGAATCGGGCCGAGAGACGAGCGGAGATTCTTTGGTCAAGATTTTTAGGATTTAAACCGAGCCAAAGGACATCGTAAGGCGATTGTTTTTTAATTTGACCAACAGGCTGGCCGGTCGCGATAACAATCTCAATTGCGCGAATCAGGCGGCGGGGATTATGGCGGTCGATGTTTTGGGCTCTTTCTGGGTCGAGCTTTTGCAATCGAGCGAATAATTGTTCCGGAGTTTGTTTCTCGAGTTTCGTGCGGAGTTTATAGTTGGGCGGTACTTCCGGCAGAGAGAAGTTGTAGATAAGCGTATCAATGTATTGTCCCGTTCCGCCGACGATAATTGGTAGTTTGTTTCTTTTTAAAATATTTTTGATAGCGCGCTGAGCGAGCTTTTGAAATTGGGCCACGCTAAAAATCCGTTTTGGATTAGCGACATCGATGAGATGATGTCTGATTCCGTTTGAGTAGTACTCATTCCTAATTCCTAATTCATAATTCCTACTTCTGTCTTTTGAGACTTTACCCGTGCCGATGTCCATTCTACGATATACTTGGCGCGAATCAGCGGAGATAATCTCGCCATTGAATTTTCGGGCTAACTGAATCGCCAGGTCAGATTTTCCTGACGCAGTCGGGCCCACGATTACGATTATTTTAGGCTTGCCCAGTATATCAACATCGACCCGCCTGCGGTTTTTGGAGACTGTCGAAGTTGTATTACTGGGTTTGATTTTGACCATGAAGTATGCGATAGTATACGCTCACATTGGTTCGTTGACAAGACTAAACATTCTTAGGCTCGACAAGGGGGACTTGTGGTTGTAAAAGCTCTGGATAAGCTTTTGTTTTTGACCCTCCTCTTCGTTGCCGGGCTTATCAGCATCTGCAACGTGGACTGGGTTCTCGCTCCCTTCATGGCCAGCCCCTTTTTTGGGGCTCATATTGGAGCAGTCTCGCTCAAGGAACGAGTACTGATCGTGACCCTGGTGTCATTTATCGGTGCGAACTACGTCTATTGGTTCGCGAGATTTACCGACAGGCGCATTCGTGGATACGAAGAGAAGGGCCAGACCTTAGCTGTGCTCGAATCTTCACCTCGCTGGCAGGACCAGAGAAGGGCAGCATTCATCCGCCGTCACCAAAAACTTGTTGCTCGCGATAACATCTGGGCGATGAGGATGAGGAATTACGGTTGGCCGCTGGCGATGGGTGTCGGATTAGTTCCAGAGTTCATCACAATACCGTTCATGCGGACGACCCTAATCACTTTCTGTGCTATCTGGGAATCCCGTCAGGGGTTCGTGGTCTACTTGGCGGCCGAAGCGGCCAAGAACCTTACCTGGGGCACGCTGTGGGCCTGGCTGTGGATTAGATTCTTTCACTAATGATTTGAGGAGGTGGTATGACAGCCAGACATATGCAATCGTGTAAGTCGTGGGAAGATATTTTGGGAGGCGGACCGCGCGAAGAACTCGGAAAAAGAATTGTGGCGAAGGCGCGAAATGCCGCTAACGTTGCGCGGGAACGCCAGCGTAAGAAAACGCCTCAACAACGCGACCCAAAAAAGGAAGCCTGGGCGGGTATTGTATGTGTTTCGGTGGAAGGACATTCTCTTGAGCAGGGAATGTGGCTCTTCGAACACATACGTGTTGCTACGGCAATCCTTAGAAAAGAAGGCTACATGGTCGAGCCGGACGCCTATCTTGAAGGGGAAGTCGAAAACCGGGTCTTCATTGCCGGCGTGAGATTCCTGCGGCTTGGGAAATTATGATCTGAAGCCGCGAATAACAGCGCGGGCCCGAGGGCCCGCGCAATTTATTTTTTGAGGCTGATTTCTTCTTTCAGTTGAGCGACGGCAGTGTCTATGAGCATGGTGCCCATGTCGCCTTGACCGTGTTTGCGGACGGCGACGGTTTGCGCGTCGACTTCTTTGTCTCCGATCACGAACAGATAGGGGATTTTTTGGGTCTCGGCGTTGCGGATTTTTTTGCCGAGGGTTTCGTTTTCGTTATGAAGCTCAACCCGGACGCCGGCATGTTTTAATTTGTGCACGACGGCTTCGGCCCAGGCTTGTTGCTTTTCGGTTATAGTAATGACGGCGACTTGGACTGGCGAAAGCCAGAGCGGAAACGCACCGGCGTAGTGTTCAATAATAATTCCAAGGAATCTCTCAAGCGAGCCATACACTACGCGATGGACAACTACTGGCGTTTTTTTATTTCCGTCTCGGTCGGTGTAATAGAGTTCAAAGCGTTTCGGTAACTGGAAGTCAAGCTGAATAGTGCCCATCTGCCATTCACGGCCAAGACAGTCCTTCATTAAGATATCTATTTTTGGCCCATAAAAGGCGGCGTCGCCTTCTGCCACGATGTATTCTTTGCCGGATTTTTTAAGAATCTCCCTAAGTTTTTCTTCAGCTTTATCCCAAGTCGCTTTCTCTCCTAAAAATTTTTCCGGCCTCGTTCCCAGGCGGAAAGAGTATTCAAGATTGAATATGCCATAAAACTTTTTACAGATTTCAAAAATATGTTCGTATTCATCTCCGATCATTTCTTCGGAGATAAAGTTATGAGAATCGTCTTGTTGGAATGAGCGGACTCGTAAGAGGCCATTAAGCGTCCCGCTTCGTTCATAGCGATGCAAACGATCGGTATCGGACAGCCGGATCGGAAGATCTTTGTAGCTCACTTGCATGGATTTGAAGACCACCATCGCATTCGGACAATTCATCGGTTTGATGCCGTAAATTTCGTTTTCTCCCATATCCGCGATAAACATATCGTCTTTATAATGTTCCCAATGGCCGGAAATTTTCCAAAGTTCCGCCTTATTCACAAGCGGACTCGCTATTTCTTGATATCCGAGGGCACTATGTTCAACTCGCCAGTAATTAACGAGTTCGTTGTAAATGATAAGTCCTTTCGGTAACCAGTAGGGCATGCCGGGTGAAGTTTCATGAAACATAAAAAGGCCGAGCTGGGGTCCGAGTTTCTTGTGGTCGCGCTTCCTTGCTTCTTCGAGGAGTATTAAATGTTTCTGCAGTTCGTCTTTGGTCGCGAAGGCTAGGCCGTAAATGCGGGTGAGCTGGGGATTCTTTTCATCACCGCGCCAGTAGGCGCCGGCGAGACGCGAGAGTTTGAAGGCTTTGGGATTGAGGTCTTTGATATTCTCGACATGACCGCCTCGGCAGAGGTCGGTGAAATTTCCCGAAGTATAGAGAGTTATTGTTTCACCTTTTTTAACCAGTTCATCAATTAATTCTTCTTTGTAAGGGTTACTGGCGAATTGTTGCTTGGCTTCATCGGCGGAAACTTCTCGGCCTTCAAAACCTTGCCATGTTTTTAAAATCTCGCGCATCTTGTCTTCAATTTTCGGGAGGTCGGTGTCCGAAACTTTTTCCGGAATATCGATGTCGTAATAGAAACCATCGTCGATGGCCGGCCCGATGGCTAATTTAGAACCGGGATATAAATCCAAAACCGCCGCCCCGAGCAAGTGGGCGAGAGAATGGCGGATATGTTCAATAGGGGAAGCCATTAGTAATTAGCGATTAGGACTTAGTCAATAAAGAATAACAAATAAATTCAGTAAGTTAAAGAGCTTGATTTAGTGTTTAGATTATTGTATTATATAGACGAGGAGATTGCTATGAGTGGAGACTTCTATCTTGGCCCAGATTTCCGGGTTTTGGGGGAGGGTGCAGGAATGACAGACCGGCGAGCATCAAAGAAAAGATGGAACGAGGGGAAGATTCCTGGTCAATTGGGACAGGAACTCTCGAAAGAGGAACTGGCGGAGATTGATGCCCGGTTTGAAGGACTTTCACCGGTCCAGACACTTATCAAGCGAGCCGAAAAATGTGATCCGGAGGCAGTCAAACTCCTTCGTGAGCACCACGAACGGCGCGGGAGGAATGAACGTGCCGACTAGCTCGGCGATGAAGGAGCAAAGCTCCGCGTCGCCGAGCTCCTTTGTTTTTATGCGGTCAGCCGGGTAGTAGAAGTTGCTGTTGCAGCTTCGCTGCTCGGAAATGCAGCAACTTTCACTACCCGGTCAGCATCGCGATTGATTTCACATCATCACAGAGGAGCTTGAGGGCGCCGTCGCGGTCATTGATTTTGCCGGTGGTGACGACGATAGCATTTTCTTTAAACATTTCGGGATATTTTTCATAGACATTCGGGAAGACGACGACTTCGATTTTTGAAGTGAGATCTTCAACCCAGGCGAACATCATCGGCCGGCCGGTTTTGGTAATTATTTTTTGAACTTTGGTCACAATTCCGCCGATTTTGATTTGGCTCGTGCTGTTTGGTTTCACGTCTTTGATGGCGACAGTCTTTTCTAATTTCATGGTTGGTGCGTATTCGTGGAGGGGATGGGCGGAAACAAAGAGGCCGAGCAGTTCTTTTTCCCACATTAATTTTTCGGAGTTGCGGGCGGGCGTGGTGGCATTGAGCCGAAAGGCCGGCAGAGCAATAGGGTCGTTGCCAAACAAACTGGCTTGGCCCATGCTAGTGCTTTTTTGTTTGTCGTGGGCGAAGGAAAGAAGGTTTTCCAGATTAAGCAATAACATGTTCCGTTCGCCGAAAGAATCCAGCGCTCCGCATTTGATGAGGGCCTCGAGCGATTTTTTGTTGAGGTCTTTATTGTGCACTCGCGATACAAAATTTTCGATGTCGGTATAGGGGCCATTGGCTGTTCGTTCGGCGATAATCGCCTCGGCGATATTTTCGCCGAGATTTTTAATGGTCAAAAGCCCAAATCGGATTTGATCCCTTTGTTCCTTGTTCATTGTTCCCTGTTCACTGGCTTTAATGACCGTAAAATCTTTAAAAGAGGTGTTAATTTCCGGCGGTAAAACCGGAATTTTCATGCGCTGGCATTCTTCAATCACTTGAGCGACTCTCTCCGTGTCGCCCGATTCGGCCGTGAGAATGGCGCACATATATTCCGCGGAATAGTTAGCCTTCATGTACGCGGTCTGGTAGGCGACTCGGCCGTAGCAGGCGGCGTGGGCTTTATTGAAGCCATAGCCCTGGAACGGTTCGAATAAATTCCAGATTCCTTCGGCTTGTTCGGTCGTCATACCGCTATGGGTTTTACAACCTTCAACGAAAATAACATGCTGTTTGGCCATCTCGGCCGGAATTTTTTTGCCCACCGCTTTTCTAAATTTGTCGACGGATTCCCAATTGTAGCCGGCCAATTCCATGGCCGTGAACAGCAGGTCATCCTGATAGACCAAGACGCCGTAGGATTTTTCCAGCCATTGTTTAGCTTTAGGGTGAAAATAAATAGTCGGACTCCGGCCTTGTTTGCGGGCGATGTACTCCGAGATGTTATTAATCGGACCGGGCCGATACAGCGCGACCATGAGATTAATATCATGAATAGTGGTGGGTTTGAGTTCCATGAGATACTTAGTCATACCCGAGGAACCGCCCAGCTGGAAAACTCCTTCGGTATAGCCGTTGGCGAGCATGGTGAAGGTTTTTTTGTCGTCGAAAGGAATTTTTTCAATATCAATAGTGATGCCTTGGTGTTCTTTAACCAAGCGGACGGCGTTTTCTAAGATGGCCAAGTTGCGGATGCCCAAGACGTCGAGCTTAAGGAGGCCGACGCCGTCTTCGCCGACCGTGTACATGTCGTATTGCGTGATAAGGTTGTTGCCTTCTTTAGGATCGAACTGAATCGGCACGTATTCGATGAGCGGTCTGGGCGAAATAACGAGACCGGCGGCGTGGACCGAGACATGGCGGACCGTGCCTTCAAGCTTTTTGGCGATGTCCATAATCTGCCGAGTTTCCAAATCCCGTTCGTAGAGATTTTTTAATTCCGGTTCAAGTTCCAGCGCTCGTTCGATGGTCATGGGGAATCCTTGAGAACCCATGGGGATGAGTTTGGCGAGCCGGTCGCCGACTTCGTAGGACTTGCCGGTGGCGCGAGCGACGTCCCGTACCGAACCGCGGGCGAGCATGGTGCCGAAGGTGCCGATTTGAGCGACTTTATCGGCGCCGTATTTCTTTTTGGCGTACTCCACGATTTCTTGACGGCGGTTATCGGCAAAATCCATATCAATATCCGGCGCCGACGGGCGAAAAGGATTCAAAAATCTTTCAAACGGCAGCTGGAATTCAATAGGATTGACGCTAGTGATGCCGGAAAGATAGGCGACCAGGGAACCGGCGGCGGAACCGCGGACCGTGGTATAGATATTTGATTCGTGGGCAAAGCGAAGCAGGTCGGCGACGACCAAAAAATAGGGCGCGTAATTTTTGTTTTTGATAATCTCCAGTTCGTATTGGCGGCGGGTTTCGATTTCGGGGTTATTTTCTAATTCGCGTTCGACGGCCCCTTTTTTGGTCAGCTCGTCCAACATCTGATCGGATGTTTTGCCTGGTTCGAGTTCAAAATTAGGGAAGATGAATTTACCGAGGGTCAGTTCGATGTTGCAGCGGTCGGCGATTTTTTGCGTGTTCGCGACGGCTTCGGGAGTTTCCTTGAATCGTTCGACCGCTTCTTCGGTGGAAAGAAAATGATACTCGCCTTGGCCGGAAAATATCGCCGGATCGCTGACGTCGGTGTGTGTGGAGATGGCGACCAAAGTTTTATGGGCGACCGCATCGTCTTTGCGGAGGTAGTGGGAGTCTTGCGTCGCGACGAGGGGAATATTGTGTTTGCGGGCTAGCTCGAGAATCGCACTTTTCCATTCCGGGAACCATTCCATATCAGGATGGTGCATGATTTCCATATAATAGTTTTCGGGACCGAAGATGGCCTGGTATTCCAGAACAATTGCTTCCGCTTTTTCTTTGTCGCCGTGCTGAATGGCTCGGCCTAACTCACTGCCGGGACAGCCCGAAAGACAAATCAAGCCTTCAGCGTGCTGGCGGAGCAAGTCTTTATCGACACGCGGTTTGTAATAGAAGCCCTCGAGGTGGGCCGAGGTGGTGAGCCTGATTAAGTTTTGGTAGCCCGTCAAATCTTTCGCCAGCAAAGTGAGATGATAGCGCTTATTGTCGATTTGAGGTTCCTTTTGCAGTCGGCTCCGGTTGGCGACGTAGGCCTCAACGCCGATGATGGGTTTGATGCCGTTCTTCTTGCAGGCGGTATAAAAATCAATCGCGCCGTACATCACGCCGTGGTCCGTCAGCGCGATAGCGGTCTGGCCGTGTTCCTTCGCCAGCTTCACCATTTGATCTATCTGCGACATCCCATCCAATAATGAATAATGGCTATGTGTATGTAAATGAACAAATTTCATATATAAAGTACTTGCCCGCCAAAATTTTGCTTTGCAAAACTTAGGCGGGTGAAGAGATGAACGAAATTATTTGTCGGATTTGAATCCATAGAGGTTTAAGCGCGATTCACAGGATCAACCTATGCACGCTCGGATAAGTACTTAGAGATTGTATTTCATTGGCAGAAAGAATCCAGGGGATAACTAAAAAATAAAAAACCGCTGAAAATTTGACCACCCTAAGTCTCAAAGTTGGAATCATAAGCACCAGACGGTACGTACTAGAAGTGTGACAGGTAGAAGTCTTGCTTCTTTGCTGACCCGCAGGAACTATGTGTTTCGGTCATACTTTTTTCAAAGCATTTTTATAATACCAAGAGGATACGCATTTCAGCCGATGCTGCATCAAGCAACATATCGGGCATTAGAGTGGCCAAATTTTTAGAGGTCTACTTTTATTATACTCTTAAAAATTTATCACGCAATTGTGGGTAGGAAAATTATACTTGATTTTTATTAGGTAATGATTTATAATACTGACCAAGGGGGTGGAAATGGCCAAAAAAGCCAAGAAGAAGAAAGCACCAAAGAAGCTGAGCCAGCGGGAACTGGTGAACGAGTTGTTATCCTTTGAGCATCTCGATGAGATCACTCTTGTTAGCAAGGATAGTCCGGCGAAGGAATGCGTGTTTGAGTATATTCGTCAGATTTCCAAACCAGAACGAGCGAGCGATGACATGGTCGCTAGAATCGTTTTTCATGGTTTGGCGCAACTTGAAGCAGAGGCGTGGCAGCTTCGACAAGATCTATATCGAAGTTGCTCTTCGAACGGTCATCCGGTCCTATAGTCCATGTTCCGCACGCTCGTCAGGAAAGGCACGTTCGCTTTCCGAGGGCGTGCTTTTTAATTTTTATAAATAAAACGCCGGAGGCTCGTCTGTGGCCTCCGGCTGTCGTCTGAACGTGCGGGATCGGAATTCTAGGCCGCGTTGGGTCGGCACTCCAGCGGGCCCTTGTGAATCTACCTGTTCGCTGTGGTTCTCTCCCGGCCCTGGCCTGTAGGCCAAGATGTGGAACCCCTTCTTGATGCTCGGGAGGTCTCGCTCAATGAGCGTAGCCTTCAGTTGCGGTTCAACGGCGGACCGGTCGGAGGTTCGGAACGCCGTCGCGGTGAGTCTCGAGTAGTCGATCTCCCGCTTGACGCTGATTCCGACCAGGTCGCCTTGAAGGTCTTTCGTGCTGACCAGACGCCCGTAATCTCCTGCAGTGCTAACTTTGCAGAAGGCGATGACTTCTTTGAAGTCGCCGTACACTCTCACCCTTCCATCCTGGTCGACTTCCACAAGTACTGTCTGGCCGTGACTTCGCTCAATCTCAAACTTGCTCGACATGGTTACCCTCCAGTGAAATCCAATCAAGACCATGCTACTCCATCTATAAATTCTGTAAATACATAGATGGGTGATTTAATTTGCAAAAGAAATCTTTTTGTGGTATCATCTTCAAGTAGTTAATATTAGTTGTTGGCGATTGGATTTTAGAGATTTATCTAAGTTCTAATGGCTAATTACTGAATTCTATCCGTGGCAGTACCGAGACACCATATGGCCAAAGGGAAGCAGCTGCGCCGACGCAGTCATTTGGCGTTGAAGAGCGGCACCTTAACGAAATGCGCTCATTGCGCTAAAATGATTATGCCGCATCAGGTTTGCAAATTCTGCGGTTTCTACAAAGGCCGAGAAGTTGTAAATGTTCTCGGTAAGGAATTAAAGAAGCAGGAAAAGCGCACCGCACAGCGTACAAGATAGAATTTAGGACTCAGGATTTAGGACTTAGATTTGACTAAGTTCTAACTTCTAAGTTCTAACTCCTTTATAAGTGGCATCACGTCATCTCTCTCGCAGCGTCGCAATGCAGTCCCTCTACGAATGGGATTTTAAGGGCAGTAAAAAAGAAGACCTCGCCGACATTGTCGGGCGCAATATCGAAGAATTCGCTTCCGGTGTTGACGACCCGACGTTTATCGTCCAGATTGTCCAGGGCGTCGTTAAAAATCTCGACAAGATAAATGCGATTATCGAAAAAGCGGCCCCGCAGTGGCCCTTGGCCCAGATTGCCATTGTTGATCGCAATGTCTTACGGATTGGTTTGTACGAATTGCTTTTCGGTAGCCGAGATGAAGTGCCGCCCAAAGTGGCCATCAACGAAGCCATCGAATTGGCCAAATCATTCGGCGGAGATTCGTCCGGCAAATTCGTAAATGGTGTATTGGGTACCGTCTATCGTGAAATCGGCGAACCGGGCAAAAACGACGTCGCAAAATCACGCGACCCCGAAGACAGCGAGCCAATCGAGGGCGTGCCAGTTGATGATGAGCCAGTGGAAGCACAGGAGAAATAATAATTTAATAGAATTAAGAGTTAAGAATTACGAATTAAGATTTTCAATCTTACTTCTTAATTCTTACTTCGTACTTCTTTGTGAATATGGCAGAAAATTTATCTAAACTAGAATCCAGTATCGGAGTCATTTTTCGTGACAAAAATCTTTTATTGCAGGCGCTGACTCATCGTTCGTATATCAATGAAAATCCGAAGTGGCCTTTAGACCATAATGAACGCTTGGAATTCCTGGGTGATGCCGTGCTGGAGCTGGTAGTGACGGAGCATCTTTATCGGACTTATCCCAATCCGGAGGGGGAATTAACCAATTGGCGTGCGGCGCTGGTGAATGCCGTGATGCTCGCCGATATTTCTAAGGTTTTTGATTTAAATGAATATATGCTGTTGTCGCGGGGCGAAGCTAAAGACACCGGCCGGGCTCGTCAATACATTCTCGCTAACGCGATGGAAGCCGTCATCGGCGCCATTTATCTCGACCAAGGTTACGAAAAATCAGCCGAGTTTATCCATACTTTTATTTTGAGCGAACTCCCGCGCATTATTAAAAACAATCTCTATCGCGACGCCAAAAGTTTATTCCAAGAAAAAGCCCAAGAGCAAGTCGGCGTGACCCCGAATTACGAAGTCATCCAAGAATGGGGTCCCGACCACGCCCGTCAATTTAAAGTCGGCGTCTATCTCGGCAAAGACCTCATCGCCGAAGGCGAAGGCCCCTCCAAACAAGAAGCCCAGCAAAAAGCGGCCGAAACTGCACTGAAAGCCAAGGGTTGGTAATTTTATTTGAATGATCTGGCTTCTGTTTCTTATTGCCTATATCATCGGCTCACTGTCTCCCGGTTATTTTTTTAGTCGTGTGGTGAAAGGAATTGATATCCGAAAGCATGGCGACTTCAATACCGGCGCGACCAATGTCTATCGCGTCGTCGGTCCCGGATATGGCGTGATGACGGCGTCTTTCGATTTTTTCAAACCCATACTGGTATATTGGCTGGCAATTCGATATTTCGGGATGGGCCCGACCTTGGCCATAGTGCCGGGCTTGTTTGTTGTGATCGGCCACGTCTGGCCGTTCTATTTGAATTTTCGCGGAGGGAAAGGCGCCGCTTCGCTCCTTGGACTTGCCATCGCGGTCATAATTTCAGATCGGAATTGGGTCACGCTAGGGTTCGTCTCGGCCGCCGGGATCTATATGCTTTATCTGTCGCGACGGCTCCAAGGGCTCTGGTCAATCAGAAAAACCCTCAAGCTTGGGGCTCTCATCCTGCCGTTCGGGTTCATACAAATTTCGGCCAAAGCGTTCCTTGCCATCACCGGGGCATTGCTGGCCGCGGCCATGGTTTTTGACGTGGTCCGGTCCTTGTCCCCCAAGATCAATCGTTGGTATCTGGCCCGGGGCCAGTTCGCCAAACAAAAGGAGCGACGGCGCCTCTCCGGTTATACCTTGTTTCTCTTGAGCGCGTTCACACTGTTCTATCTATTCCCGAAAGACATCACTCTTGTCGCCATAACCTTCTTCATCATCGCCGATCTGGCCGGACCGATTGGCGGGCGATTGATGTTACATAAAGAGATCACGCACAGCAAAACATGGGGCGGGGCCATATTGATATTCATATTGTGCGTCATCGCGGGCTACTTCATGACCAATTTGTCGCCGGTGGCCGTCAGTTGGCGGCTCATCGTGGTCGGATCGCTGTCAGTCTCGGTTCTCGATCAATTGTCGTTCTTGCTCGATGATAATTTGCTGGTGCCACTCGGCACAGCTACGCTGGCCTTGCTGTTCCGTTAGGTTTTTTCTAGAATGGCAGAGATACCCAGATTTCAAATGAAAGACTATATCCGAATCACGTTCTATGGGGTCGGTATTCTGATCATGCTGGCGCTCGTTCCATCGGTGACGAACGACTATCTGCTTACAGCTGTGTACGTTGCCTTTATCGCTCTTGCGCTGATATCCAAAAAAGAACGTGCGGATTACTTGTTTCTCGCTCTCGGATTTTTCGGGGTCATTCTTGGAGAATATTTTTTTGTGCGGACGGGCGTGGAGACTTTTAATCGCAACACGCTCTTCGGTATCATGCCATTATGGTTGCCGTTCCTCTGGGCATTTGTATTTTTATCAATGAAACGAATCTTCTGGCTTCTCGTCAAAGACTACTGGCATATCCAACTGAAATAAATCCAACAGAAAGCGGCCGAAACCGCCTTGCAGAAAAAGGGCTGGTAAGAAAAGTGCCGCCCGTACGGGCGGCACCGAGTACTACTGAAGATCGCTTGGTACTTCTATTCTACGAATCCCGTCAAGATCTTTGACAATGATGGTCTTGCCTTTGATGAGGTTCAAGACCGCATCGCGGCAATCTTTTTTGGTCCTTCCTTTTGTGGCGATTTTCTTTCGTCGGATTTCCTCGATAACGGTTTCTTCAGTTTGTTTGACCATGGTCTTGGTTTCCACCACAACCAGATAATCAAACGTTGGGTATCGAATCTCGCATCCCCATGTCTCGGTGGTTTTGTTGGCAATCTTGGAGCCAATCGTGTAATGTCTCGGTTGCATAACAGACCACTCTCGGCAGGTCCTCCTCGTGAAACGAAGTTCAAGATCTTGATTTTCAACGAACCGTTCTAGTTTCATAACCGTGCCCTTCCGAGTCTAGCACACCATCAAGACAGGGCCTGTTCATAAAAACGCAAAGCCCACGGCTTTGCGTGGGCGAGTTAGGAAAGCACTTTCAGCGGAGGTTCTTGGGAACCTCGATCTTTCTGTCATGTCCTTCACGAGAACGCACGGTCACGATGATTCCACGAACGTGGCCGAGAAGGACTTTTCTCCCCTCTTTCTTTGTACTCCGCCGGTCCGCGTCGAAATGAAGAGCGTGCCCGCCCCTATCGAGATCTTTGAGGATGACCGTCTCGTCTCGTCCATTGGCGGGGCGAAGCGAGAAGCCCCATGAACGGAAGGTTCGTTCAACCGAGCGGTAAGTGCCCGGCTTGCTTCCAGAAACCCGCGTCTGGTTCATCATGAGATTACTGATTACCAGAACCTGATGCTTACGGAAGAACTGTTCCATCGTTTGCATAAAGACTCCTTGGCCGAGATTATACATCAGCTTGCATTAAAAGTAAATATCTGATAAAATAACGAAACAATGTTAACTATGCGCTTACAACGAATCGGAAAGAGGGGTCAGGCCTATTTCCGGATTATCGTCACCGAACACACCAAGAAACCGCAAGGGGAATACTTGGAGCTTTTAGGTTCTTATGACCCGCATAAGAAGAGCTTATTGGTTAAGAAAGAACGCATTGAGCACTGGATGTCCAAAGGCGTCCAATTGTCTCCGACGGTCAATAATTTACTTGTAAACAACAAAATCATCGTCGCCGCCAAGAAATTAAGCTGGAAGCCAAAGGTTGTGGCTAAGGCAGTTGCCGCGCCTGTCGCACCGAAGGCTAAAGTTGAAAGTACTCCAGAATCTGTCAGTGAAGCTGAACCAGAAGCGGTTGTTGAAGTCGCACCCGAGGTGCCAGTAGAAGTTCCGGTTGAAGAGCCGAAAAAAGAAGAAGCTCCCGTAGAAACTCCGGCAGAATAAATTGACCACCTGGAGGTGGTCAATTTTCACTATGCGTATTATTAAGATTGATCTCAAACAGGATTACTCCGCTGCCATCAAGGAAGCTATTGATATCTTGAAGATGGGCGGGACGATTGTCTATCCGACCGATACGGTCTATGGATTAGGTTGCAACGCGCTAGACGAGATTGCGGTCCGGCATATTTTTGATATTAAAAATCGAAGCTCAAAACCGTTGCCGATTCTGGCCCGCGATATGAAATGGGTCGAAGAGCTAGCCTATCTGACTGACCAACATCGCAAACTGGCGGATAAATTCTGGCCCGGCAAATTCACGCTGGTTTTACCCAAAAAAGACATTGTCCCACCCATTGTTACGACTGGTCTGCCCGCCGTCGGTATCCGGATTGCTGACTTTGTGTTTACCGATAAATTATTGGGCGCTTTTGGTTATCCGCTCGTGGCGACCTCGGCGAATATTTCGGGTGAACCGGCGACAGGGGATATCGAGAGTATTATCGCGTCCTTGGGCACCCAGCCTCGTCGACCCGATTTGGTTATCGACGCGGGCGTTTTGCCTCCCTCTAATTCTTCGGTCGTCATCGATTGTTCAACCGACAAGCCCAAAGTGATCCGCGTTGGCCCCTCCAAACCAGAAGACCTTTTGAAATTATTAGAAATATAGTTCATACTTAGTCCATGAATACATCCATTTTTCTTGCGATAAACAACTGGGCGGGTCGTTGGGGTTGGCTCGATGGTTTGATGGTCTTTTGCGCCGAGTATCTGATGTACGTGATGATTTTGGTCGTGCTGGTCTATGCGATTCGGAATTACAAAAAGTATCGGGATATGGCGATCGTCTCGATTGGTTCGGCCCTCGTGGCTCGATTCGGTGTCGCTACTTTTATTCGGCATTTTTATTACAGTTCTCGGCCGTATTGGATTTTGACCAATGTCCATCTTCTGCTCGCTCGCGAAACGGAAAGTTCCTTCCCGTCGGGCCATGCGATATTTATGTTCGCCCTGGCGACCGGCGTTTATCGATATAACAAAAAAGCCGGCTGGTGGTTCTACGCCTCGGCCTGCCTGGTCGGTTTCGCCCGCATCTTTGCTGGCGTCCATTGGCCCTATGATATTGTGGCAGGTGCCGTTCTCGGTGTTTTGACCGCTTTGGTGTGCGGATGGTTATTTAGAAAATTTAAACACGTTGTCGGGTTGTAAAATAAGCTCCTATTTTTAGCGCAGTGGATAACCTTGTTGTAATTATAAATTTGTTGTATCGTACAGGTACACATGGGGAAAGCTCTGGAAAGAGGTGTTATTGCCACTAAAATCGACCAGCGTCTTTATAAGAACGCCGTTTTGTATTTTATTAAGTACTGTAATAATCGTTATCTCCACCAAACTAAACTTAACAAGCTTTTGTATTATTTAGATTTTATTTCCTATCGTGATAATAAAAAATCAGTTACGGAGGATGTTTATATTCATAAGCAATATGGTCCAGTGCCTGCACACGCAGATGAGATATTGACTCAACTCAAACAGCAAGGTGCTATTGGAACAAGTATGTCTTCCCACAAAGACGGAGAGATGATAAGTTTTGAATTGAAAGATGAATCGCAATTAGATGAATCGGTTTTTTCTCCAGAACAAAAGAAGCTCCTCAAAGAAATTTGTGATGAGTTTGGGGGTTGGCCAACTGAAAAGATTGTTGCCCAAACTCATTTAGAAGCTCCTTGGTTTTATTCAAAGCCTTATGAAATCGTCGATTATGCCTACGCACAAGACATCGGTTTCTTCAGGAAATAATCAGAGCCATGTCGTGGGTATATATCGAGAGAGAGCAATTTGTCCGTATGTGTGACAAACTGGATATATCAGCCACCGTCAGAGAATCTATAAAATCATGGGCACCCACTGTATCTAGATATGAGATACCACGCCAAAAACTAGTTTATCGGTCTCCTAAAAATAAATATGAAGCTTGGGCTGCTGGGCTTCCTAACCCAGATAGTAATAAAGGTAAAAGTGGTGGCTACAGGGTTGTTTATTATCTAGATCTTATTGAAAAAACGATAAACTTGGATTTTATTGAGGATAGAAAGAATCTAGGTTTTAAAGATGAAGGTCATCGTAAAAAAGACGGCTATAATGATTATATTCGTGGTCTCAAAGAATTTTTAAAAGAGAATGATTGTTAATTAAAACCACCGATAGAATATCGGTGGTTTTAATTTTGGTGCCGCTGGTCGGACTCGAACCGACAAGGGATTGCTCCCACGACATTTTGAGTGTCGCATGGTTGCCAATTTCATCACAGCGGCATATTGACACTATAGCATTTTATCACCTATTTTTCAATTGAAAATTTTATTAAATAGGTTAGAATGAACGCATATGGCACGCGTCATCGCAATCTGCAATCAAAAAGGGGGAGTGGGAAAAAGTACCACGAGTACGAATATTTGCGCCTATATGGCGGCAATGGGGAAGTACGTGCTTTTGGTTGATTTGGATTCTCAAGCCAACGCGACGGTGGGACTGGGGATTTCGGTCGGGCCGGAAGATTCTCATATTTATCACGCTCTCATCAATGACCAGAATCCGGCGGGGATGTTGAAAAAAACCAGCATGTTCGGATTCGATATTCTGCCGGCCGGCCAGAGTCTGGCTGGGGCGACGGTCGAGCTAGTAACAATGGAAGAGCGGGAATTAAGATTGAAAAAAGTTTTGAATTCTCTCCGCACCAATTACGATTTTATTATTATTGACTGCCCGCCGTCCCTGGGCCTTTTGACCGTCAATGCTTTAGCGGCGGCGGAACGGATTATCATTCCTGTTCAGTGCGAATATTATGCCCTGGAAGGCTTGGGCCAGTTACTTAAAACAATCGAGCTAATCCGCCAGGGGTTGAATCCCGATTTGCAGGTCTTGGGAGTATTGCTTACAATGTATGATAGGCGGAATCAGTTGGCGAATCAGGTCGTGAACGAAGTCCATCGCAATTTTCCCGGCCGAGTCTTTGATGCCGTAATTCCTCGAACAGTCTCCCTGGCCGAAGCGCCGAGTTTTGGAAAAACAATCCTGCAGTTCGACCCGAATTCCAAAGCCGCTCGTGCCTACCGCCAATTGGCAGAAGAAGTCATTAAATACAGTAATTAATATGTCTATGGATAAAAAATTTTTCGGGCTTGGCAAGGGTTTAGGTTCGCTTATTCCTGAAGGAGCGAAGATGATGCAACCGACTTCTCAAAAAGAGAATGTTTTTTATGTGGAAGTGGCCAAGATTGAGGCCAATCCCGATCAGCCTCGGCAGGATTTTGATAATGATTCGCTCAAAGAGTTGGCCAGCTCGATTCGCAAGTATGGCGTGCTTCAGCCGTTGCTGGTTTCCAAAGTGGAAACTTTGTCGGTCAAGGGGATAGACGTCTCCTACAATTTAATTGCCGGCGAACGCCGTCTACGCGCCGCCAAGATGGCCGGCTTGCCCCACGTGCCGGTGATTATCCGCGATGATTTCCGCCATGAACGGGACCGTCTTGAAGTGGCCTTGATCGAAAATGTCCAGCGCGAAGATTTGAATCCGCTTGAAGAAGCCGACGCGTACCTCCGCCTTTCCAAAGAATTCAGCCTGACCCAAAAAGAAATTGCCGAAAAAGTCGGCAAGTCCCGTGAAGTCGTGGCCAACACCATTCGCTTGCTCAACTTGCCCCAAGACATCAAAGACGCTCTCCGCGCCGGCAAGATTGCCCGCGCCAGCGCTCGCGCCTTACTCGCGTTCAACGACCCTGCTAAACAACGCCAGGTTTACGAGAGCATTCTCGCCGGGGGAGTATCTTCCCGCGATGTTGAAACCGCCGCCGCCGTCAACAAGCCCAGCACCAAACGCCCGCGCCTCACCGAAGGCAAGTTTGTGGAACTGGAAAAGAATCTCGCAGACACCCTCGGCACCCACGTCTCCATCCAAGGTGCCGTCGCCTCCGGCGGCCGAATCGTCATCAAATTCGCCTCCCTCGAAGACCTCAACAAAATCGCAAAGACCATCGTCGACTAAATGGATACATTCTTAATTATAGGAGTAGTTGCGATTATCTGGATTTTAGAATCGATTAAAAAAGTACTTGTAAGCATTAGAACATTACTTGAATTACCCTCGAGCGCCAAGAAAAAATATGATGAAGAATTAAGTAAATTAAGTGATGAAATTGAAACAGATCGTATTGCGGTATTAATTTCTCCGTCCGGCGAAGTCGAAAATGGGTTCAAAAAACACCTAGAAGAGTTAATTGAAAAACGGAAACATATTTTAGAACAAAGAAAGAAATACTTTCACGATTAATCCGAAACAACCAAAAACCGCCTAGGCGGTTTTTGGTTAGAGTCCTATCTCTTTTTCTTCGGTGCTCTCTGGGAAAGATCGCTAGCTGCAACAGATTTTTTCTGTCGGTGAGAGGTTTTCTTATCCCTCAACATCTTAGAAGCGATTTTCGCCATCTTTGCTGATGTTCTTCTGCTTTTAGGCATAGGAAGAAAGTAAATGGAATAATTTTCGGCAATAACACGTGGCCGCATCCAGCAAGTTCTACCTTCACTGATTTCAGGAAATGCTGTTTCAGTTATTGTTTCTCGACATTTACCCCAAGTACTGGTTTAAGTTATTTGGATTTTTCAAGGCGACCAAATTCGATAGTCCGGCTATATTATATAAAAATAAAAAACTTGACGAAAGGTTAATAAGAATGGTTTGGGGACAACTTTGTGGACAACTAAAACAAGCGAAGTGATTGCTATTTTTCTCAATCTGCACAATCGGCTCTATTTCAGCGACTCTGACGCTATTTCTCTGGGTACCGAACCGAGGATGTCGAAAACGGCCCGTTAGGGCCGCATGGTTCGACAGGAGTTGCTTCGGTCGGTCAGAGAAATTAGGAAGAGTCGTTAGAAATAGTCCGAGCGGAAGCCTGAGAAAAATGGCAATTACGGAGCGACCTTTTTGGTATTCTTGCACTTCGGGAAATTGGAGCAGGCTTTGAACTTGCCGAACTGGCCAGTGCGGATGATGAAGTGGCCGGTACCGCATTTGTCGCAGACTTCGTCGGTCATGACGGGGGCGTCGGCGCCGGTGGGCGGAGCTTTCTTTTCGATATATTTGCAGTTCGGATAATTCGAACAGGCAGTGAAGTTGCC
Organism: Candidatus Yanofskyibacteriota bacterium; assembly: GCA_003151795.1. GTDB lineage: Bacteria > Patescibacteriota > Minisyncoccia > 2-02-FULL-40-12 > GWA2-44-9 > 2-01-FULL-41-21. The sequence continues at coordinate 46,947 of PLYL01000008.1, forward strand.
AAACTTCCCAGACTTTACAACCAGATTGCCGACATGGCATTCGGGACAAGTTTTTCCGGCGTTGTTTTTTGGGTCAGACATGAAATTAGAGAAGTTTTTTAAAATCTTCGATTGAAATATTGATGTCGCGGATAATTGCTCGCAGAGTGCCACGAGGAATATCTTTGCCAGCATGGCGAGCGACCACCGCTCGACGGCCATCTGGGTGTTTAAAAATTACGTGCGAGCTACCGGTTTCGCGATGTTCTAAAAATCCAAGTTTATGGAGGATCTGGATTAATGCCCGATCTTTAATTACGGGAAGAGGAGACACGGCTAGGCGGTGAACTGAATACTTTCAAAAACCTCAATCCCTCTATCTTCCGGAATTGCTTCTCCATCGGCCTTGAGGCTACGGAGATACACGTCGATGGCATCACGTACATTGGCTCGTGTTTCTTCTAGAGACTCACCCCACGTATGACAGCCTGGCAAGGCGGGAACAGAGGCGTGAAAAGTATTATTTTCATCTGGTTCAATAATAATGCGATATGTATAGGATTTCATAATCTGATTCTAGGATTCTTTAGATGAAGTGTCAATGACAGCGATTTCCCCACTAGTAGAATCTTCAATGGCCTTCGGCTTTTTGGGAGTTGAAAATTCACTACCCGGCTTAGGCTTTCCATATTTTTTAGCAGGTTTAACTGGTTTTGATTTCCATATTACCAATGCTTCCTGCAGTTCGGCTTCGCTTTCGGGTTTCTTGCCCATCAGGAAGGTACAATCGGGCCAGCGGGAACAGGCATAAAAGAGTTTACCACGGCCGCGGGATTTTTTCTCCACAACATCGCCAGTCAGACAGTTCGGGCATTTGAATCCGGTCTTGTTGAAGATTTTGGAAATACCCTTACATTTAGGATAATCGACACAACCGAGGAAATAGCCGAAGCGCCCGCGGATTACTTTCATGGGTTTGCCGCAGATAGGGCACATTTCGCCTTTGGTTTTTTCTTCCAGTTCTTTTATTTTGGCGGCTTCTTCGGGCATAGGAAGCGAAACTTTGCTCCCAGGTTCGGGACAGGCGAGGAATTTACCGTTGCGTCCGAATTTAACGAGCATCATTTTACCGCAGTGCGGGCAAGGCGTAGTCGATTCGACGATTAGTTTTTCGACGAGTTCCGTTTTTTCTTTTAAGTTCTTGGCGAAAGGCGCGTAGAATTCTTCCACCACCGGCACCCATTTAATTTTGCCTTCGGCAATATCATCAAACTCTTCTTCAATGTGCGAGGTGAAATTTATGTCGATGACTTCTGGGAAGTTCTCAACGAGCATGTCGTTGACCGAAAAGCCAATTTCGGTGGGTTTATATTTCTTGTCTTCTTTTTCGACGTAGCCGCGGTCCTGAATCGTGGTGAGGGTCGGCGCATAGGTCGAAGGACGGCCGACGCCCGCGGCTTCAAGGGTTTTAATGAGCGAGGCGTCGGTGTATCTGGGCGGCGGTTCGGTGAAGTGCTGGTCTTTGGCGAGCTTAATCAGATTTAATAATTCTTTTTGGGACAATTCCGGAAGTTGGCCGTCTTCGTATGAGTCTTCTTCAGTCTTTTCGTCGTCTTCTTTGGTTTCGGTATAGGCGCGGATGAAGCCGTCAAATTTAACCGCTTGGCCGTTGGCGCGGAAGGTGTATTTTCTTGATTCTTGATTCTTGCTTCGTGCTTCTATATCCGCGGCGGTTTGGTCGAGAATGGCAACCTGCATCTGGCAGGCGATGGTCCGTTTCCAGATCAAGTCATAGAGGCGGAGCTGGCCGGAATCCAAATCTTTGTCGAGACTGTCGGGCAAGCGGGATAAATCGGTGGGCCGGACGGCTTCGTGAGCTTCCTGGGCGCCTTTGGATTTGTTGAGGAATGAGCGGGGCGCGTCGAGGCAATATTCCTTGCCAAATTGTTTCTTGATGACTTCTTGGGCTTGAGCCAGGGCAATTTCCGAGATATGCAAACTGTCGGTGCGCATGTAGGTAATCATGCCGGTTTCGTATAATCTCTGGGCCAAGGTCATGGTCTGTTTGGCGGAGAAGCCGAGTTTCTTGGCTGCTTCTTGCTGGAGAGTGGAAGTCGTAAATGGCGCGGGCGGGGTCCGTTTGACTTCTTTTTTCACGACGTCGATGACTTTATATTCGGCGCCGACTAATTCGTCGGTAATTTTTTTAGCGTCGGCTGGATTTTTAATGCCCAATCGGTCGATTGATTCTTCGCCCCCGCCTGGCCGGCCGGCAGGGATTTTGACGAGCCGAGCTTTGAAAGTCTTGTCCTCGTCTTTTTTAGAAAGGTCGGCTTCGACGGACCAGTATTCTTGGGGCGTGAATTTTAGGATTTCGCGTTCGCGCTCCACGACGAGGCGGACGGCGACGCTTTGGACGCGGCCCGCGGAAAGGCCGGAGCGGATTTTTTTCCACAGGAAGGGCGAGAGTTTGTAACCGACGAGGCGGTCGATGATGCGCCGGGCCTGTTGGGCGTCGACGAGATTCTGGTCGAGCTGGCGGGGATGAGCGATGGCTTTTTCAATCGCGGGTTTGGTAATTTCATGGAAGACGACGCGTTCGGTCTTGCCGGCCGTGGTTTTCTTATCCAGGCCGAGGGCGTGGGCGAGATGCCAGGCGATGGCTTCGCCTTCGCGGTCCGGGTCGGTGGCGAGAATCACCATGTCGGCTTTGGCCGCCGCGGTTTTGAGTTCGCTGACAATCTTCTTGGCTTTTGTCGGAATAATATATTCAGGTTTGAAATCGTGGGCGATATCGATGCCGATGCCTTTCTTGGGTAAGTCGCGGATATGGCCGAAAGAGGATTTAACGACAAAATCGCCGCCGAGGAAGCGGGAGATGGTTTTAGCTTTGGTTGGGGATTCGACGATTATTAACTGCATGTAACTGATTTAACCTTGAGAACTAACCCTTTCGCCCCAGACCCATGAAACCAGTCCCGTCGGTTTCCCCACTGCTGTGGGACCCCTTCCACTACTGGGGCTTAAAGGGTCAGTTCTCAATTTTTATTCTGACTTGCGAAAAATTCCGCCGGCCATTTGTTTGATATGGCCCTGGATTTCCATGAGCGCGAGTGCGCCCATAACTTCTGACGCGCCAAACTTACTCTCTTCTATGATAGCGTCGATGTTTAAAGGGCCGTGTTCTTCGAGCACCGCAAGAATAGTAGCATGGGTTGGGTCGATTGTGGAGAGACGCGAAGATTTTGCGAGGGGAAGTTTGGAATAATCATCCAGGACATCATGCGCAGAGGCGACTAGTTTTGCGCCGGTCCGAATGAGTTTATGCGGGCCCATCGATTTCGATGAAAAAATATTTCCCGGCACTGCGAAGACATCGCGATTCTGTTCTCCGGCCAGCCGAGCTGTAATTAAAGAACCGCTCTTTTCATCGGCTTCGATAATGAGAACACCTTTTGATAAACCACTGATGATACGGTTTCGTTCGGGGAAGGACTGCTTGCCCGCTGGCTTCTTGCCAGGATGCTCGGAAATTATTAAGCCATTATTTTTCAAAATATCCAGCCCGAGCCGACGGTTTGTTTCCGGCGTTATAGTATCAATGCCTGAACCAAGGATGGCGATGGTCTTGCCGCCGCAATCAAGCGTGGCGCGATGGGCGACAGCATCAATACCCAAGGCTAGACCGCTCACAATCGTGAAATGGCGGGCGAGGCCAGGGACAATTTGCTGGGCGGCTTCTCGGCCATAGGGCGTCATCGAGCGCGTGCCGACGACGGCGAAGCATTCCGTTTTGAATAACGCGATATTTCCACGGCAATATAAAACTTCCGGCGGATCCGAAATGTGTTTCAGGAGTTTCGGATAAGCCTTTGATGTTCGCTCGACTTTGATGACGGGATAATCCATGGATAGCCCATATTACCCCGGGAAACTGGAAAAAAGCAAATTAATGTGTTAGATTAGCGCATACAATATGCATCTGTCCGTCATCATTCCCGCGAAAAATGAAGAGAAGTTTATCGGGCCGACCGTGGCCTCGGTTTTCGAATATTTAACCGCACGCAACATTGAGCACGAAATTCTGGTGGTGACGAATAAATCGACCGACAAAACCGGGGAAATCGTGAATGAACTGCAGGCTTCTACAGTTCCAACGGTTCGTCTTTTAGATTACCCCAAAAATGGCGGCAAAGGTTTCGCCGTCCGGGAAGGCATGTTGCGGGCGAAGGGCGACTACCGGTTGTTTATGGATGCCGATAATTCGACTAAAATAGACCAGCTTGAGCTGATGATGCCCTATTTTGAAAAGGGCTATGATGTCGTCATCGGTTCAATTCGCGCTCCCGGCCATGAAGTCGTTCGAGGCAGTGAATCGTGGCTTAGAATTTTTCTAGGCCGCCTCGCGGGCTGGTATACGCGCATTATTCTTTTGCCGGGGATTCTTGATACCCAGCGGGGATTCAAAATTGTGACGGCCAAAGCGACGCAAGATATCTTCTCCCGCTCCAAGATTACCCAATGGGGTTTTGACATGGAGATGCTCGCTCTCGCGCGCAAATTTGGTTACAAAATCAAAGAAGTGCCAGTGAAGTGGCACAACAGTCCCAATACCGAGTCGCACCCGCGCCTATCGGCATATGTCGAAACCCTCCTGGACACCCTTCGTATTAAGCGTGATTTATTACTCGGCCGGTATAAGTGATATACTAATCAGGTGCTAAACGAATTCCGACAAGATCCGGTTTCGGGCGAGTGGGTGCTATTTTCGACGGCTCGAAGCAAGAAACCCCGCCCCAAAGACGAAGCGCCTTTCTATCAATCAAAGGAAGAATGTTTTTTTGAGCCGGAACGGATGGCCCAACAAGAAACTCCCGTGGCTGTATATAATCACGGCCAGATTGTAAATAATCTCTTGGCCGATTGGACGACGGTGGTGGTTCCGAACAAATTTCCGGCGTTGAAGCAGGGCATTTGCGGGCCAATAATTAATGTCGGACCGTTCACCGTGGCCGATGGCAGCGGTTTTCACGAACTGGTGATTACCCGCGATCATGAGAAGAGCTTCGCCCAATTCAGTGATGCCGAAACCGCCGAAGTCATTCAAGCTTACAGAGACCGGTATGCCGTTATCGCCAAAGATAATTGCGGAGAATATATTTCTATTTTTCATAATCACGGCCGGCTCGCGGGCGCGTCCGTCTATCACAATCATTCTCAAATTCTTTCGATGCCCATGGTACCGACCTCTATTGTTCGGCACATGGATGGCGCCCGAGAGTATTTTAAAAAAACCGGCAGACGAATTCATGAAGTCCTGCTGGCGTGGGAAATGGCCGAGGACAAAAGAGTTGTTTATCAGAACGAGCATTTTATCGTCCTGTGTCCGTACGTGAGCCGGTCGGCGTATGAAATTAAGATTTTTCCGAAGCGCCCCAGCGCCAATTTTGGCGATATTTCCGATATTGAAATGCCGTTTCTTGCCAATGCTTTGACAGCCGTGTTAAAAAAACTTTTCACAGCGTTTAATGATATCGATTACGCGTTTTTCATCCATACGGCGCCGCCGAAAAAAGAAGGCTTGCCCAGCATATACGATTTTTACCAGTGGCACGTGGAAATTATGCCCCGCACCGGAATTGATGCCGGTCTTGAACTGGAAACAAACGTGCTTGTGAATACCGTCGACCCCGATGAAGCGGCGACGGCATTGAGAAACGCATAATTGTCATGATTAATTTTTTAGCTAATATCGCTATTCACTTGTTGACCGTTGGCGGCTATAGCGGGTTGTTTGTCTTATCATTGCTTGAAAGCGCGGCGATTCCGATTCCATCGGAAGTAGTATTGCCGTTCGCGGGATTTTTGGTGGCATCAGGGCAATTTTCATTATGGACGGCGGTGATTGTGGCCACCATTGCTAATCTTGTTGGTTCAGCCATCTTGTTTTGGATTGGCATTTCGGGCGGCCGCTGGATTCTGGAACGCTATGGCAGGTATGTATTGATTCAGAAACATGACATTGAAATCGGCGAAGCTTGGTTCGAGCGCCACGGCACCAAAGCCGTTTTTTACGGCCGACTATTGCCCTTGGTGCGGACATTTATATCGTTGCCGGCCGGCGTCAGCCGAATGAATTTTAAAAAGTTTTCGCTCTATACGGTTCTCGGCGCTTTGCCGTGGAATTTTGTCCTTATCTATGCCGGATACAAAACTGGCGAGCATTGGGATTCGCTCCGGCCATACTTCCATATAGCCGACATTGTTATCGGGATATTCCTAGTGATACTTATCGGTTGGTATGCGTTCAAAAAACTCAAAAAGAAGAATGCCCAGTAGTGAAAGTCCGACTAGTTTTGCTTGGCGCTTTCAATAATTTACTTTTAAGCTTAGTATAAATAAAAAATGTCTCGATGTGCGCTTTGTCCAGCAAAACAGAAAGCGCAGGTCGGACTTCTACTATCTGGGCATGGCTAAAAAATATATTGTCGCCAACTGGAAAAATCATCCCGACTCTTGGGCGGAAGCTGAAAGTATTTTGAATTATATTGACGAGCATTTAAAGGGCATAGCGAATCAAGAATCGTCTCTCGTTGTTTGCCCGCCATTCGTGTTTCTCGAAGAAGTTTCTAGAGTCATACAATTATCTCAACTTACCCAGAAAGCCGAACTTGGCGCGCAGGATATTGCAATAAATGACTCAATATCATTGACGGGGGGAATTTCGGGCATGATGTTGGTCAAACTTGGCGCCCGCTACGTGATTATCGGCCACTCTGAACGGCGTTGGCCTCGCGGTGAAAGCGCCGGCACCGGCGAGTCAAATCAAATCGTGAACTTAAAAATTAAACAAGCCTTGGCCGACGGCTTAATTCCGATTGTGTGCGTCGGCGAAAAAGACCGGGCCGACGATTATATTAAATGGCTGAAGCAACAGGTCGGCGCGACGTTTGCCGGTTTATCCGGCGATCAAATCAGCCGGTGTTTAATTGCTTACGAACCGGTCTGGGCCATCTCGACCAACCCCGACGCCCGGCCCGACACGCCCGAATCCGCACTGGAATCAATCTCCGCGATTCGAGATTTTTTGGCCGAAAATCATTCCCCGGCCGACGTCAGAATTCTTTACGGCGGTTCGGTGACCGAAAAAAACGCCAAAGACTTTCTTTCGTTGTCTGAAATCGCCGGTGTCCTCGTCGGTGGCGCCAGCATCCGCAAAGAAGAATTCGTCCAGATTATCAAACAGGTCTAGGATTTGCTCTATACTTTACAGTGTGTTATAATTTGACTCCCCAGTATTAGTAGAGGGGAGAAAGGTAAATAGACGTGATTCTGTCAGAAGGAAGTTCTGTTTTTGTCATCGATAATCCAGGGAGCGCTCCAGCCATAGAACTTCGGCTCCGCTTTCCTGGGCGGTCGTTCAAGATTGCCAGGGAACCACATCCCTGCAACTGCCCGCCATGGATGCCTAAAGATGACGAAGCTTGCTCGGAGACCTGCCCGAGCCGCCAGTTCACAATTGAAGTTCCTCAAGGAGACAAGTTCGTCAAGAGGCGCGTAATGGTACGCGACTTCAGGATAGTGGAACAAGTAGCTCCAGTCCATACGTCCGCTTAGGCGGACACAACGCTCCGCGCACTCGCACGATGCCATCTGGCATCGTGCCCCGAGCCCGGAGCTTTTGATTTTGTCTTATTTTAATGTACGATATGTAGGATGCGAACTCTTCGAGACATCCCAGATTTAAAAGATAAAAAAGTCCTGTTACGGGTGGATTTTAATGTGCCCGTAAGTGAAAATGGGCAGATTGATGATGCGTTTCGAGTTAAGAAACAAAAAGAAATTCTAGACTTCCTTATCAGCCACGGCGCCAAAGTTGTGATGGTGTCGCATATCACGGCTACGCCAAGTTTCGCTGATTTAATACCCCAATTTCACATCCTGCTCGGTCTTGAAATTAATTTTATAAAATCGTTTGCTAATATCGGCGAGTATTTGGAACATTATGCCGGGCCCGCTCTACTAGATAATATTCGTCAGAATGAAGGCGAAGAAAAAAATGACTCCGATTTCGCGAAGCAGTTAGCTCAAGAATTTGATTTGTATATAAACAACGCGTTTGGCGAATGCCATCGGGATTATGCTTCTGTTTCGGCAATCACCAAATTTTTGTCGAGCTATGCCGGGCCATTGGTTGAGCAAGAAGTCGCTCAATTAAACAAAGTTATTGACGCGCCCAAAGAAGGCAAAGTGGTGATTATGGGCGGAGCGAAGGCTTCAACCAAAGTCCCGGTCATCAAAAATCTTATTGATAAATCGGAGGCGATACTGCTAGGCGGGGTCGTGGCCAATGATGTTCTCAAAGAAAAAGGCCAAGACATGGGCAGTTCGGTGGTGGATGCCGAGGCACATGATTTGCTGGTCGGTCTCGATTTGAATGATTCCAGATTAGTGATTCCCAAAGATTTTATTATTTTTGATAACAAAATTCTGGATATCGGTGACGAAACCATGCGTCACTACATGGACATCGTTTCCAAAGCCACGATGATTATTTGGAATGGCCCACTGGGATTGTTTGAGAATCCCGTCTTCGCCAAAGGTACCAACGAGATTGCCCAAGCAATTATAGAATCATCGGCATTCAAAGTCATCGGCGGCGGCGACACGATATCCGCGGTTGATAAAATCGGTCTGTTGGCTAAATTCGATTTCGTCTCCACCGGCGGCGGCGCGATGCTCGCGTTTCTGGCGGGCGATAAATTGCCCGGCATAGAAGCATTGAATTAATGAAAAACAAAATTACTATTTATACCGATGGGGGAGCGAGGGGGAATCCGGGGCCGGCGGGGATTGGGATTGTCATTGACGGATTGGCGGGCGGGAAGAAAACATTCGGCGAATATATTGGCGAGACGACCAATAACGAAGCCGAGTATCGGGCGTTGATTGTGGCATTGCAGAAATTAAAAAAACTGGCGGGCAAAAAAAAGTTGGAACAAGTTGATTGCTACGCCGACAGCGAATTGATGGTCAAACAGTTAAACGGCGAATATAAAGTTAAAGACACGAATCTCCGGGGACTTTTTATGGAAGTTTTAAAACTCAAATCGGAATTCAAGGTTCCGATATTATTTCATCATATCAAGCGGGCCCAAAACGCCGAAGCGGATGAATTACTGAACCAAGTCCTTGATAAAGAGACGGGAAAACCCAGGTTTGATTACAAAGCTAAGGATATGGTATAATGAGGCGTCAGTACGCAGGCAATTGGTCGCCATAGGCGACAGGAAAGTCCGGGCACTATCCCGCACATAGCAAGCACTAGTTGCTTTCGCAATACGTATAGCGTGTTTGCGAAGAAAACGAGAATAAGACGAGATACGTTGTTAATTAAACAATGTGTCGCAACAGTATTGCCAGTGCTTGCTATGTGCGGGAAACGGTAATGGGTAACTCCCATACACGGCAACGTGAGAGGTGCGAGCAGAGACGGCTTGTCTCGAAAGAGACGGCAAGCTAAACCCAGACCATTGATTTATCAAAGGTCACAGCTTAGCTCTCATCGGGGATACAAGATGAGAGGTGAAACGGCTAAATCCTTACTGGAGTGCAAGATCAAAGTCCCGCCCGCTTTTACCTAAAAGTGGGGCGGGATTACAAGTAGATCGCTTGAGCTCGCGAGCAATCGCGAGCCTAGATAAATAATTGTCGAGGCCCGCCACACTCATTCATGAGTGATGAGGGCTAGTACAGAACCCGGCTTATTACGTACTGACCAAAATCGTCCGCCTCGGCGGGCGATTTTGTTTTATTGAAAAATGCTTCTGGACATGTTAGTATTTATATTGTGAAAAAAGCCGACCTATTCTTCAATGTCATCCGTCTGCCCGTTGATTTCGGGATGCTCATGTTAGCCGGGCTGACCGCCTATATTCTCCGCACTCAAGTCTTGGCGAGTCTTCGGCCCGTTTATTTTCAGCTAAACTTGCCGTTAATCTCGTACCTTTCCCTCGTGGCAGTGGTGGCTTTAGTGTTTCTTGGCGCCTACGCAATTTCCGGATTATATTCCATGAAAATCCGCATCGGCAAGGCCGAGGAACTTCTCAAAGTTATTGTCGCGTCTTCGGCCGGCCTTATGCTCGTTATCGTTTTCATATTCTTGCAGCAAGCTCTATTTAATTCTCGTTTTCTCGTTCTCGGCGCATGGATTCTCGCGATGTTATTTGTTTCCGTTGGCCGGCTCTTGGTGCGCTATTTCCAGTATATCGCGATAACTCGCTATGACTTCGGTATTCAGCGGGCGGTCTTGATTGGCGGCGATGAACTCGCGAAAGGATTGAAAACTCAACTCGAACAGAACCCATCTTCCGGCTATCGGATTATCGCGCACTGGGACAAGCCTCAACTGGAAACACTTGCCCAGTTGGGCGATACGGTGGACGAAGTTTTACTGGTCACACCTCATTACGCCGACGAACAGATCATTGATTTGGTAGACTTCTGCCACGAACATCATATCGTGTTTAAGTTCGTCCCGAATTTATACAAAACGCTTACTAAACATCTTGATGTCGACACGATTGGCACGGTGCCGGTGATTGAGCTCAAACGTACCCCACTGGATGGCTGGGGCAAAGTATTTAAACGCACTCTTGATATTATTGGTGCCAGCCTAGGGCTTATTATTTTGTCTCCGGTATTTTTAATAATTGCTATCGCGGTGAAGTTAAATACTAAAGGGCCAGTATTTGTGTCGCTTGAACGGGTGAGTAAAAATAGAAAATTTGATTTGTATAAATTCCGTTCAATGATAGACCACGCCCATGATTTAAATCACGAATTACGTTCTAAATACAACGATCGCCCGAATGCTGGTCCGTTGTGGAAAATGCGCGATGATCCACGCGTGACTGCTATCGGAAAATTTATTCGAAAAACAAGATTAGATGAATTGCCCCAGCTCTGGAATGTTTTGAAGGGCGATATAAGTCTCGTCGGTCCGCGTCCGCATCAGCCTGATGAGATTGCTCGATACCAAAAACATCACAAAAAAGTCCTCGCCATCAAAGCCGGCGCGACGGGCCTGGCCCAGGTTTCCGGCAGTTCCGACTTGCCGTTTGACGAAGAAGTTACGCTCGATAGTTTCTATATTGAAAATTGGTCGATGGGCATGGACTTCAAAATTATCTTCCGAACCGTCTTTAAGATGTTGCACGACCACTCGGCAGTCTAACCTAGAAGCAAGAATATAGAGTTAAGAATTAAGCGGGATTGAATGCTGAGCTATAAATTGGTAGCTTTGTTTCGTGCTTGATCTTAATTCTTGATTCGTAATTCCTACTTCTTCCTTATGCACATCGCTTTTGTCCATGAATATCTCAATCAGTTCGGCGGGGCCGAGCGGATGCTGGCCGTGCTCGCGGAGATGTTTCCGACAGCGCCGATTTATACGTTGCTTTATGATGAAAAGGCGACCCGCGGATTATTTAAAGGCCGAGCCGTCAAAACTTCATTCCTTCAGAAATTTCCAGGGGCGGTAGCTCATCACGAATGGTATCCGTTGCTGATGCCTCTCGCGATTGAGCAATTTGATTTCTCCGCCTACGATGTCGTCATCTCGGTTTCGGCCTCATTCGCGAAAGGCATTATCACCAAACCGGCCGCTCGGCACATTTGCTACTGTCTCACGCCGCCGAGATTTCTTTGGGACAATAGTCAGAAGTTTGGCAAGGACTTTGGCTTTCCGCCCGTGATTCGATTCGCCAGCCAGCCGCTGATTTCGTATCTGCGGATGTGGGATCACTCGGCGGCCGATCGCGTCGATGAGTTCTGGCGGATATCTGATTTTGTGGGCAAGCGAATTCAAAAATATTATCATCAAGATTCCAAGCTCATCTATCCGCCCGTCGACACGACAGCCTTTCCCATGGCCGCCGAACCGCCCGAAGATTATTTTCTTATGGCCGGCCGGCTCGTTTCTTATAAAAAATTTGATGTCGCGATTAAGGCATTCAATGAACTGGGACTACCGTTAAAAATTGTCGGCACGGGCCCGGAGTTGGGGAATTTAAAACGCCTGGCTAGTAAAAATATCGAATTTCTCGGCCAAGTGGATGACGCAGAATTGGCCCGCCGATACCAAGAAGCTCGCGCTCTGATATTCCCGCAAGAAGAAGACTTCGGAATCGTGCCGTTGGAAGCGATGGCCTCCGGCCGGCCCGTGATCGCCTATCGGGGCGGGGGAGCGGAAGAGACAATCATTGAAAATGAAACCGGGATATTTTTTGATACTCAAACTCCCGAAGCTATTATTGAGGCGGTCAAAAAATTTAGCGCTCAAAAATTTTCTTCAGCGACATGCCACGCTCAAGCGGAGCGATTCAGTACGTCTCGTTTCAAAGAGGAAATTAAAAAAGCCCTGAACCTATGATTATTGGCGTCGACATTCGTCCGATGTCAGGTTTAAAGACCGGCATTCAGGAATATACCGAGCAAATTCTGGCTTATCTGATTCCGCTCGCGCCCGAGCACACATTTAAATTATTCTTTTCTTCTTTTCGCGGGAGAGCGCCCGACCGGCCGTGGATGCACGCGCCAAATGTCCAGATTGTCCAATACCGGATTCCCAATAACTTCTTGTTTTTTATGGGGAGCATGTTTGGATATCCTTTCATTGATGATTTGATTGGCGGTGCGGACGTATTTTTCTCGCCTCATTTTTTCCTCGCGCCGCTCTCAAAGGCGTGCCGGCGCGTAACAACGTTTCACGATCTTTCGTATCTTCGGTTTCCCGAATTTTTCACGTGGCGGAAACGCTGGTGGCACACGATTGAAATGGATCCCGCACGCCAAGCTAGATTTTCCAATCAAATTATTGCCGTGTCGGAATCAACTAAGACCGACCTGGCCGATTGCTATCAGATTGATCCCGCTAATATTGCCGTCGTTCATTCGGGGACCGTCGCGGCCCGTCCGGAAAATGAGACGCTTCTTCAATTTAAAAAAACGCACAATCTTCCCGAGCGATTCATTTTGCATGTCGGCACTCTGGAACCCCGCAAAAATATTGTCGGACTTATCCGAGCGTTTAATATTTTAAAAAACCAAGCGGGGCATGAAGATGTTGAACTCGTGCTCATTGGAAAAGAAGGCTGGCAATTTCAAAACATTTTTAAAGAAATTCAAAAGTCTCCTTTTAAGTCCCACATTCGCCGTCTGGGCCATATCGCCGGCGATTTAGCCCCGTATTACAGCTCGGCGGCCGTATACGTTTGTCCGTCTTTTTTTGAGGGTTTTGGCTTTCCGGTTCTGGAAGCGATGGCCTGCGGGACGCCGGCGATTGTCTCGGCCAATTCTTCCTTGCCGGAAGTGGCCGGCGATGCGGGCCTTTTCATAAATCCGTATGATATTTCCGAAATTGCCGAAGCTTTAAAGGCTGTTCTGTCTGAACCATTGATTCGCGCTCGAATGATTAAAAAGGGCCTCGTCCAAGCTGAAAAATTCGGATGGGACAGTGCGGCTCGACAAACACTCGATATTTTAATCCGGGAATAGGCGAACCATCCACAGGCCTCACCGATACTTTAGGGGTATAATTAGGCCATGCCAGGCAGTGAAAATGGCGGGCAAGCGATGTTTGACGTGAAGCCGGTGGATGAATCCGGCGCTCTTGATGTTCAAAAAATCGACGCCGTTCAGCCGATAATCAACCTCGCCTCATTCAGGCCCAAGAAGCGCGCCGTGGCGCAGAAGCAAGAAGCAAGAATTAAGAATCAAGAGGAAAAAATTACCTCGCTAGTTACGCCGTCCGAAGAAATGTTGCCGCCGGTGATTGGTTTGCCGTCTCGCCAGGATATCAAAGAGCAGTTCGAGGAACTCATGAATCATGACCTCGATCTGGGTATCGAGCTGGCGCAAATAAATATTATTAACCCACCCAAATTTTCCGGAGAAAAACTTAGGCGGGCAAGGCCTCGCTATCAAATTATTCAAAGCCGTTCGTCGAGAGTCCCCGCGCCTGAAGATGACCTATACGCGCCGCTCATCGCCGCTATCCATCAATCGGCCAAAACCATTTCTCATGAAGAATATATCAGTCCGGAAATTCTCGCCGAGCTCGATGCAACCCTGATACCCAACGAGCTTTCTCAATCGGCCGAGACGGATGTGCGATCGCTCTTTGCTGGACCATCGATTCAGCTCATCGCTAAAAAGAAATCTTTTCCGAAGGCGTCTCGTATTCGCAAATGGCCTAAATTTAAAATTCCTCGAGCCTATGTTTTTATCGCTATTGCTGCGGCCATTGCGCTGGCGCTTATCATTCTTTATGGCTTTCACGTGAAGCGCCAGATTGTGCAACAGAGCTCGGCCGCCGTGGCCAATCTCCAGACCGCTCAAGGCGATTTAAAAGCGCTTGATTTTAAAAACGCTTCCCAAGATTTCTTTTCGGCCTACGCTGATTTTTCTCAAGCCGGCAATAGTTTGAATGTCTTCGGCGCGGGCATTACCGACATTCTTTCAGCTCTGCCGGGCGGGAGTACGCTCAAGTCCGCCAAGAATTTGGTCCAAGTCGGCCAGTTGCTTTCGGCCGCTGGCACATCAATGACGACGGCGCTTGATGCGGTTGCCAAGACCGGCGCAATTAGCGACCCCACTAATCCCCAGGTGCCAATCGGGCCGATTGTCAGCGCTTTGAAGAAGGCGCTTTTAGCTTCTCAACAGCAAGTGGCCCAAGCGAGCACGCTCATGGCTGATATTGATAGCAGTATCATTCCTATCGACAAGCAGGCCGGCTTTGATGATTTGAAAGCCAAACTGCCAGAGTTGGAAGCGGGCGTGAATATGAGCGCCGACTATGCCAAGTTTTTTGAAAATTTAATCAATAACGGTAACGCCAAATATCTTGTGATGTTCCAGAACGGTTCCGAACTTCGGCCCACGGGCGGGTTTCCGGGGACGTATGGCGTGGTCTCGTTTACTGATGGCAAGATGGACAGCCTGTTTGTTGATGATGTCTATAATCTCGACGGCCAGCTCAAAGAAAACATTATCCCTCCGCTTCAGCTTCAGCACATTACGCCCAATTGGGGGATGCGCGATTCCAATTGGTATGTCGATTTTCCAACGTCGGCCCGTAACATTCAAGCCTTTTATAAAAAAGAATCTGGCCAAAGCGTGGATGGCGTAATCATCATCAATCCCGAAATGATTGCGAAGATTCTCGATATTGTCGGGCCGATTGATATGCCCCAATACCACCTCACCCTCACGGCTGATAATGTCCTCACGACCATCCAAAGCCAAGTCGAGTATGGCACGAATCGGGTCCAGCCTAAACAAATCGTCAAAGATTTCGCGCCGTTACTGCTGGCAAAAATATACTCCGCTGGTTCAGATAAATGGCTTCAAATTTTCAACACGCTTATCTTAAGCATGAATCAGCGCGATGTCTTGATGTCTTTTAATAACTTATCTCTCGAAAGCTTCGTGACTGACAAAGGCTTCGGGGGCCAAGTCCAGGAGGCGAAAGGCCAGGACTATCTGATGCCCGTCATCACTAACATCAAAGGTTCTAAAACCGACGCTGTCACGGATACGTCATTCGCAATCGATACGACATTTGACGGTACAACCGCTGTCCACACGCTCACCATTACCCGCCAACATAACGGCGGCGGGGAGAAGTTTGGATTCTATAATAAACAAAATCCGGCCTATGTCCGCGTCCTCGTGCCTGATGGTGCAGAACTGGTTTCCGTGACTGGCAATGACCAGCCGAACTTCGCTCCGATTATCAACTACGCGAAAGATAAGAGTTTTGTTCGTGATGACGAATTGAATGTTTTCGAGACAAGCGGGACGACCGACAATGCGACTGACGTCGTAACCTATCGCGAATCCGGCAAAACCGAATTCGGCTTCTGGCTCATCACCGATCCCGGAAAATCAAAGACCGTCACGGTCACTTATCGCGTCCCGAATGCCTTGACTGATAAGGCCTACCAACTCTACATCCAGAAACAGCCCGCTCTCGTGGTAAAGAATTTCTCATTCTCGATGCAAAAACCTGACGGTCTCATGCCCGACGCTTCGGCTCCGGTCCTGACTACTGATGGTTCGTCATACGACTACTCGGCACCGCTCACCGAAGACCTTGCCGTCAAGGTTAATTTCAAGTAACATCTTATCGAGGTTGTTATGGATGAAGAAGTCCCTGAGGAAGTTCTTCGACAGAAGCCTGAAGAGCCCCTGGAACACGTTGGCTATTTCTCCGAACGGATTGTTTGGACTGACGGCGACCTGGAGCGAATACTCGCGTTCGGGTGGCTGGAGATGAATCGGCGGTACCGTGGTGATTGTTTCCTCGATCTTCTTCTCAACAACGAGGGCCACGACGAATCTCAAGAAACGACTCAGCGTGATGCGCGAGTGGCCGCCACGGTTGTTCAGTGGTTCGGTTCGAACTGCGGTTTCGGCTTTATGGTGGACTGTCTCCGTAAAGCTGGTTACCAAGTTTCCGAACAGCCGAAGTAAAAACTAACGACCGGCCAAGCCCGGTCGTTACCTTTTTTATCCCCATAAGATACACTTTATATAATGCTTAAATCTCGGATATTGCGGGCGAGTGTGATTATTGGGACGTTTAGTTTTGGGGTGGCGGCGGTGGGGCAGAAACTAGTGCCGACTATTCAGTCAACAATGTTTTAATAATTTTTATCATTAGAGGCAGTATGTTCCAAAATGGAACTAACTGAATTTTTGTCCAACCCTTTTGAATCAGACAGGAACTTCATTAGTAATGTGCATTTTTTGCACATTACTAATGAAGTTATTTGAAAATCATGAATGACTGTTTTAGTTTTTCAAAAATTGTGGTTTAATTTTTCTATGTCTAAAGATTTCAAGGCATGGCATGATAAAAAGGCGGATATTGATGAGATAGTGAAAAGACTGTTTTTCCATGAGCGAGAGATTTGGTATTGCCATCTAGGGCTTAACATTGGATTTGAACAAGACGGAAGAGGGGAAGATTTCTTAAGACCAATAATAGTGCTAAGAAAATTTAATAAAGAGGTACTCTGGATTGTCCCACTTACACATACCAAGAAAAATAGTAGATATTATTACTCTTTTAATTTTGTTGGTGCTACAAGTACAGCCATACTTTCACAGCTTAAACTTATTGATAGTCGCCGTTTGTCTTATAAAATAGGAGAAATTGATAGTGAAAGCTTTTTAAGTCTAAAACAAAAACTCAAGGTGATTTTGCCTTGAGTTTTTGTTTTTTACCTCTGTCTTTCGACAGAGTCGAGCCGAAGCCATTTGTAGCTACATCCTATCAAATAACTTATTAACTGTCAAATCAATCAATGTTCAAGTCTAAGATATTGCGGGCGAGTGTGATTATTGGGGGATTTAGTTTTGTGGCTGATCTCGTTGCGTTGTTGAGAGACAGAATACTCACGTCGCATTTTGGAGCCACAAGGATGCTGGATATTTATTACAGCGCGTTCAAACTGCCGGATTTAGTTTTTAATTTGTTAGTGCTAGGGGCGGTATCCTCGGCGTTTATTCCGGTGTTCGTCGGGGAGTACAAAAAAGACGAGAAGAATGCGTGGCGCGTGGCGCAGAATTTTACCAGCATTGTTTTCGCGATGGTGCTTGTGTTCGCGGGCGTGCTGTGGATATTCGCGGGCTCGGTGGTTACGCTGATTGCGCCGGGGTTTATCGGCGCGGATAGACAGCTGGCGATTTCACTCACGCGAATAATGCTTTTGTCGCCAGTATTATTTTCGTTAAGTACGATTTGCGGTTCGATCTTGCAATCGCTCCAGCGATTCTGGGCCTATGCTATCGCGCCGGTGTTGTATAACGCGGGCATTATCGCGGGCGCGGTGTATTTCGTACCGTTGATGCGAGCCCATGGCTATCCTGAAGTCTATGGTTTGGGCTGGGGCGTGGTCTTGGGCGCTTTCGCGCATTTTGTATTGCAGTTTATCGCCGCGCGGATGGCCGGATTTAAATTTAAAGCGGTCTTTGATTTCGGCGATAAGAATTTCAGAAAGATATTTCGATTGATGATTCCGCGTACCATCGGTCTGGGCGCGTACAGCATTGATTCGGCAGTGGTGAACGCGTTCGCCTCGACGATGACGGCCGGGAGCATCGCCGTTTTGAACGTCGCCAATAATTTGCAGTTCGTGCCGATTTCGGTGGTAGGCGTGGCCGTGGCCACGGCCGTGTTTCCGAAACTATCGGGCCACGGGTCGGATAATGAGATGAAAGAATTTAAGCAAAAATTATATTCGGCTCTCCGAAACACCGCTTTCATTGTTACGCCCCTCGCGATTGCGGGAATATTCTTATCCCACTGGGCGATTAATTTTTTGTTCGGCGCCGGTTTATTCCATAGCGCCAGCGTGGGGCTCACGGCCTCGGTCCTGGCGATCTTTATGTTCGGGATTCCGGCCCAGAGCCTGATCCCGATTCTTTCCCGAGCCTTCTACGCTTTGCACAATACCAAGGCCCCTGTGCTTATTTCCATTTTTTCGATTATAATTAACTTAAGTCTGGCGTGGTTCTTTGGCGTCGTCCACGGCGGAGGCGTGAAGGGCCTGGCGATCGCGTTTGCTATCGCGGGGAATGTCAATTTCCTTCTGCTGTGGATATCTTTTACAAGATTCTTTAAACGTGGTATAACAAGATAGTACCCTAAACAGGAGAACCTATGTCATTTGAACGACGATTCAGTAAGGTGGTGGCGAAAGAAAAGAAGAAAGAATTCTTCGGTCCGGACGGACATTTCACCAGTTTCGGTATTGAAGAATGGCTCTATGGCGATGTCAGCTACAGGAGTCAGCGTAAGAATCATCGACCAGGCAAAGAACATCTAGCGATGTGTAAGACCTGCTCGGGTTTTATTCAACAGCGCCGTCTCACGGATCCAGGGGACAAGAGTCACGCCGTTCCTGTGGGAGATAGGGACTAAGGGCCTCGCCGACGCGGGGCTCTCTCAATTTTTAACTTAACCATGAATATTAGAAATTTTTGTATCATCGCCCACATTGATCATGGAAAATCGACCCTCGCGGATCGATTTTTAGAATTGACGGGTACGGTCGAGAAGCGAAAGATGCACGAACAGTATTTGGATACCATGGATTTGGAGCGCGAGCGAGGTATTACTATTAAACTCCAGCCGGTGCGGATGAATTATCAATACAAAGACGAAGCCTACATGCTTAATCTGATTGACACTCCCGGGCATGTTGATTTTACTTATGAAGTTTCGCGGTCGTTGGCGGCCGTGGAAGGGGCGATACTTTTAGTGGACGCATCCAAAGGCGTCCAAGCCCAGACGCTCGCGAATTTACACCTCGCCCAACAGCAGAAACTAGTAATTGTACCCGTGATAAATAAAATAGATTTGCCGAATGCCCGCACCCTGCAAGTCAAAGAAGAACTGGCATACTTACTCGGTATTGAGCCGGAAGAGATTCTAGAAATATCCGCCAAAAGCGGGTTAGGCGTCGAAGAACTTCTTCAGCGCGTGATTGAAAAGGTACCTTCACCCTCCCAAATTTTGTCTGACAAAAATTGGGAGGGCAAGCCAACCACAACTTCAGCCGAAGTCGAATTGAAGGCGCTCATTTTTGATTCTTCTTTTGATACCTATAAAGGCGTGATCGCGTATGTCCGCGTCTTCAGCGGTTCCTTAAAACAGAGCATGCCGATTAGCGCGTACGCGTCGCGGGCGAAGGCCGAAGTGCTTGAAGTCGGCTATTTTTCTCCCGGTTTGGTCGAATCAAAACTTTTGGGTCCGGGTGAAATCGGCTATATCGCGACAGGCCTAAAAGATCCAGGCCAGATTCGGGTCGGCGATACGATTACAGATCAGAATTACGAAGCAAGAAGTAAGAATCACGAATTTAAACCTCTGGCGGGCTACAAAGAACCTCGGCCGATGGTGTTCGCCAGTTTCTTCCCCGTCGAAGGCGAAGCCTATGATCTGCTCAAAGACGCGCTGTCGAAGCTCAAGCTGACCGACGCCTCGCTGATTTATGAGCCGGAATCTTCCGCCGGACTGGGCCGGGGCTTTCGAGTTGGATTTTTGGGGATGCTGCACGTGGAAATTATATCCGAGCGGTTGCATCGGGAATTTAATTTGAATTTAATTATCTCCACGCCGTCGGTGGAGTATGGCGTCCAACTCAAAAACGGCGAAGAAATCCGCATCCGTTCGGCGGCGATGTTACCCGACCCATCAAGAGTGGAATCAGTGGCCGAACCGATTGTGGCCCTAGAAATTCTCACGCCGGTGACATTTCTCGGGGGCGTGATGGAACTGGTCGCGACTTATCGCAATACCTACGTCGCGACCGAGTATATCGGCAAAGAGACCGCGCTGATTAAATACGACCTGCCGCTGTCGGAAATCGTGACTGATTTTTACGATCGGTTAAAAAGCGTTTCCTCCGGCTACGCGTCGATGAGCTACGAGCCGAAGGGGATGGCCAAAGGCGATTTGATTCGCTTAGACATTCTCATCGCCACCGATCTGGTCGAGCCGTTCTCGCGCATTGTCCCGCGCGAAAAAGCCTATCTCGAAGGCCGAGCGATGGTTTCGAAATTGAAGGCGCTTATTCCGCCGCAGATGTTTGAAGTTTCGATTCAAGCCGCCATTGGGGGCAAGATTATCGCCGCCGAATCCATTCGGGCCCGCAAAAAAGACGTGACCCAGCATATGTACGGCGGGGACATTACCCGCCGCCAGAAGCTCTGGAAAAAACAAAAAGCGGGGAAAGAGCGGATGAAAGAAACCGGCCGAGTGAATCTCCCCCAGGAAGTCTTCTTGAAGATGTTGAAAAGGTAAACTAAAATAGAGGGGCGAGAAGGAGGCCCATCATGCCGAGAATAACAACGATGGCGATGACAGTCCAGAAGATTCGGATTGCGCGGTGATTCATCCACATATAGTCGCATAATATCAGATTTGTTCGCTTATTTCCATGCCCATCTTGCAACGCAAAATTCTTACCATCGGCCTCGCGGTACTTTTAGTGTGGCTGGGATATCGGAGCTGGCAGATTAGGGGCCAACGCGCGGATTCGGATGTTCAGGTGAAAGATTTGGAATCCCGCGCTACTGATTTAGAACAAAACAACCAATTTCTGGCGAGTTCGTCGGTCTATTTTGCCAGTGATGCTTATCTGGAACGGCAAGCTCGGCTCAAATTAAATTACAAACTGCCGGACGAACAGGTGGCGTTCGTCTATAAAGACACCAGTGTTAAAATCGCTTCGCCGTCTCAAGAATTTAAAGCCCAGCTCGCCGAAATGCCGAATTGGAAGAAATGGTGGTATTATCTGCTAGGCTACTAACTTGTCCTCCTAACTTTTTGCGCATGTGGTATGCCTACATAATACAAAGTCAGAAAGATCACAACTTATACGTTGGTCTTACGAATGACCTTAGAAAAAGGTTTGCATACCACAACAGCGGCAAGGTATACTCAACAAGGTTTAGAGTTCCGTTTGTCCTAATTTATTATGAGGCTCACAGAGATAAATATGATGCCGCTGCGAGAGAACAGTTTTTGAAAAGTGGATGGGGTAAGAATTGGATAAAGAAAACGTTAAAGGATTCTTTAAGCGCAAAAAGTTAGGAGGATAAAGCGGAATTCGTATAGTGGTAATACGCGACCTTCCCAAGGTTGAGACACGGGTCCGATTCCCGTATTCCGCTCCAAGCGAGCGAAGGTAGTGCAGTTGAGTCGCGCAGGCGACGAAATACCCAAGTCAGCAGACGGGGCATGCCCTGCGCCAGTAGGCGACGGGTAAATATCAAATGAGAAAATTTGCCGTACAATTCGTGGTCGTCATCCATACGCTGTTTTTCTTAGCCATTCTGGCTTGTCTTCCTATCGCGTTCATATATCCTCATTTGCACAAAGCCATTCTCTGGTTCATTGGTATTGTTCTTGTTTCCCAGATTCCGTATCGGACGTGCGTACTAACGCGTATCGAGCAGGCATTGCGAGGCAACCATTCGTATCACGGCACATTCCTCTCGCATTATTTGGAGCGTTTGTTCGATGTCGAAGTTTCAGATCGCATTATTAATATCTTTACCGCCATCTACTTCGTTACGACCATCCTCATCGCCATCTTCTATCGGCTCCATCAGGCCTTCTAACATTTGGTTTACTAATCGTCAAAATCTGGTAGAATAAAGGCCAGAAGACGCCGATGTAGCTCAATTGGTAGAGCAATTGTATCGTAAACAATAGGTTGTCGGTTCAAGTCCGACCATCGGCTCACTATGTCAGTTCTCGATTGACCCCGCACATAACAAGCAACGGCCACTTTCGTGGCCCTGGTTTAAACATTGCTTGTTATGTGCGGGGTTGAAAAAACATCTCGAAGATATATAATGAAAAGGTGTTGGAATCCCGTAGGAAGTCGCCCTAACGGGTTTGAAAGTTAACACATAGATAAATGTCGTAGCATTGGCCTCACACCAGAGTGTTTGACTGGTTTCTACGACTTCTGACGGGATGGAATACGAGCACAATAAGGCTCTTTTATATATCTATTCAGGGGCCGGCGGCGTGGACGCGCAAGACTGGGCGTCGATGTTGCTTACGATGTATCGCAAATACTCGGCCAAACAAGGCTGGGGCTTTGTGGTTTTGAGCCAATCGTTCGGCGAGCAAGATGGCACCAAGAACGCCGCCGTTGAAATCTCGGGACCCAATTGCTATGAAACGCTTCGGCGGGAAAGCGGGGTCCATCGCTTGGTCCGCATTTCACCCTATTCGGCTAAAGACTTGCGCCATACGTCGTTCGCGCTGGTGGAATTCATGCCCGAGATTATCGCCAAGCATTTCCAAATCAATCCGAACGATTTGCGGGTGGATACATATAGGTCATCGGGGCCGGGCGGGCAGAACGTGAACAAACTGGAAACAGCGGTGCGGATTACGCACGTACCGACGGGTCTGGCCGTGACGGTCCAATCCGAACGGTCCCAAGCCCAGAATAAAGAAAAAGCGATGCAGGTGCTCACCTCGCGTCTGGCCGCAAAAATGGAAGCCGAAAAAGCTCAAGAACTCTCGCAGTTGAAGCCCCAAGTCGCGATTGAATGGGGCAGTCAAATCAGGTCCTATGTCTTAAATCCGTATCAGATGGTCAAAGACCATCGCACGGGCGTTAAATCTTCTCAACCCGATAAAGTGCTCGACGGCGAGCTCGACAAATTCATCGCCGGCGAGAAGGAACTACCATAATGATCGAACTCAAAGACGTTTCGACAATTTATGACGATTTTTTAGCGCTGGATAGCGTCAATTTAGAAATTAAAGACGGCGAATTTATTTCGCTGGTCGGCCCGTCCGGCGCCGGCAAATCCACGCTCTTGGGCTTGATGACGCGCGAGCTTAGCCCCAGCAAGGGCGAGATTCTGATTGACGGGATTAACATCGCCGATCTTTCCCATGCCGAAGTGCCTCTGCTCCGCCGAAAAATCGGCACGATTTTCCAAGATTTTAAATTACTGTCCCGCAAGAACGCTTTTGAAAATGTCGCCTTCGCTCTGGAAGTTTCCGGCGCCGAACCGGAAGAGATTGCCGAAGACGTACCGAAAGTTTTAAATATTGTCGGCCTGGCCGATAAGGCCAAAAATTTCCCGCATCAGCTGTCAGGCGGAGAGAAACAGCGCCTGGCCATTGCCCGGGCGCTCATTCATCGTCCTCGTATTTTGCTTGCCGACGAACCGACCGGCAACCTCGATATGGTCAATAGCTATGATGTGGTAAAATTGCTGATGAAGATTAATGAATTCGGGACGACCGTGATTCTGGCCACGCACAATCGCGAAGTCGTCAACGCCGTCGGCCGGCGCGTCATCAGCATGGAAAAAGGCAAAGTCGTCCGCGACCAAATCGAGCAAGGTAAATATATTATTTAAATGCGCAAAGCTTTCAAGCGAATTTTCCGCACCGGCTGGCTTAATTTTAAGCGCAACAGCTATTTAAGTTTCGGGACGACCGGCATCATGGCTTTAGTTTTGCTTTTGTTTTCCGGTCTGATGGTTTTGAATTATGTTTCCGGGCAAATCGTGGCCGGCCTCCAAGACAAGATAGATGTCAGCGTTTATTTTAAAAATGACGCCCCCGAAGACCAAATCATGTCGGTGAAGCAAGACTTGGAATCCCAGCCGGACGTGGCCAGCGTGACCTATGTTTCTAAAGACCAAGCCCTGGTCGATTTCAAAGCCAAGCACGCCGGCGACGCCTTGATTCAGCAATCGCTCGCCGAGCTGGCCGATAATCCATTAGAATCGTCGCTGAACATCAAAGCTAAGGATTCGACCCAGTACGCTGACATCGTAACGTTCCTGGAAGGCAACAAATTCCGGCCCGTCGTCGACAAGATAAATTTTTATGAGAATGAGGCCGTCATCAATCGGGTCGAGAGTATTTCCCACGGGGTCGGCAATTGGGGCCTTCTGGCCACGCTCGTCTTGGCCTTCATCGCCATCATGGTCACTTTTAACACTATCCGTCTCACGATTTACAATCAAAAAAGCGAAATTGAAATCATGCGCCTGGTCGGCGGTTCCAACTGGCACATCAAAGCTCCCTATCTCATCGAGGGGGGACTGTACGGTATCTTCGCCGCCGTGATTGCCGTCGTTGTTTTTTATCCGACGCTCTGGTTCGTCTCCTCCAAAGCCGCCGTTCTGATTCCCGGCATCTCGCTTATCGGCTATTTCATCGCCAACGTCTTCCAGTTCGTGCCCCTGATTTTCTTCTTGGGCATTATGTTAGGGATTGTTTCTAGTTATATCGCCATCAGAAGGTTTTTGAAGGTGTAAATATTGCCAGTAATTCCATATAATGTTACTATTTTGTTATGAAATATGTAATTCAATGTGAACAAGAGACGGACGGCCGCTGGATAGCGGAGATAGTTGATTTGGCCGGTGTTTTGGCTTATGGTTCTGTCAAAGAAGAAGCGGTTGCCAAAGTCGAAGCCCTGGCCCTCCGTGTCTTGGCAGAGCAGATTGAGCATAAAGAACTTGTTCCCGACCTGTCCATATCTTTCATGATGCTATGAAGCGCTGGCCCTCCGTTAAAGCGCGGCGGCTACTAGTTGCTTTAATAAGAGTCAGTTGGCAAGTTAAAAGGCAGTCAGGTTCTCATCGCACTCTTGTTAAATCCGGCTGGCCGGATTTTATCTTTGCTTTTCACGAGGGAGAAGAGGTCGGTCCTCGAATGTTGGCTAGAATTTCTAAACATACCGATTTAAAACCAGAGGATTTGTAAAAAGTAATAATTTTGCCGGGTCTGCTAATGGTAGGCATCGTGACTCTGAATCACGCAATCTTGGTTCGACCCCAAGCCCGGCAGCCACGAAAAATTCGCTCGCAGGCTCGCTCATCTCGTGGCGGGCCGAGAACGTTAATTTTCGTGAGCCCCGAGGCGAAGCTTTTCGGGGCCATCACAATCATGTTTACCGTTTATGTTTTAGAAAATCAGAATGATAAATCATGGTATATCGGACAAACCGATAATTTAAAGCGTCGTATCCAAGAGCATAACAGTAAACAAGGAGGGCGTACCACAAGAATAAAGACTGGTCAGTGGACGCTTATCTATGCCGAAGCGTATGTTGATAGACGTGATGCCATAGGTCGAGAAAAGTTCTTGAAGGGTGGTTCTGGTAGAAAATATTTAAATAAACAACTGGTTCACTATTTAGGTACTGCCAAGTCGAGATAGGTTATCCCGTCCGAGACGTATTAAATCAGAATGAATCAAATTGTTATTCAAGGAGTTGGGGGCCTAGCTCTCTTTTTTGCTGTTTTATCACCTCAGTTTAAAAAAAGAAGTCTCATCCTCTTATCGCTAATAGTTGGCCTTATTCTTTGGGTTGTACACTACAGTCTACTTAATGCTTGGACGGGAGCCGTGATGAATGCAATCGAAGCGGCCGTAGTTTTTGTGTCATTTCAAAAAGATACTAAAGCGTGGGCTCAACGGAAATTTTGGTTATATGTGTTTGTCATTATCTATATTGGCACGGGTATAGCGACTGGGATTAACTTCGTAAACTTTTTGCCTATTGTGGCTCAAATCATAGCGGCGATTGCGGTATGGCAGAATAAGCCACGCCACATAAGATTAATCTCACTATTGCCACAACCTTTATGGTTTACCTATAACCTTATCGTAGGCTCGTACGCCGGTATGGTTGCAGAAGTGTTTATCGCTGTATCAATAGTCACCGGAATTATCAGGCTTGATTTGAAAGGGAAGTCCGCTATTCCAAAGTAATATATTTTGTATGCTCGAGACGCGTCGTTTATGATAGAATCTGGATAGCTAAATTAACCTTGCTGGGCTTGACCCGTTAGGGGGGGGTTCCAGCTCGACTTGGCCAGCCAAGGTAGGAAGTTCAGAGGGTTATAGAATTATATACCTTGAATAAAATACACAAAACAGAAGATGAGTGGAAAAAGATTCTTACGACGGAACAGTATAGAATCATGAGGCAGAAGGAAACCGAACCGGCTTTTACTTGTCCGGTGGAGGAGTTAAAGGTGGACGGGACGTATTATTGTGCGGCTTGTGGTTTGCCATTATTTCGTTCGGAAACAAAGTTTGAATCCGGTACTGGTTGGCCAAGCTATTATAATCCGACGGATCTTA
>PLYL01000014.1 GCA_003151795.1 Candidatus Yanofskyibacteriota bacterium
AATCAGATCCGAAAGAACACTCCCGTGAACTAGCAGGTTGTTGGCGGCGGCCGTCCCACTCATGGAGGTGTTTCCGAATTGGTCCACTGTGAACTGGCTGGTGTAGACCTGGAAGGTTTGGGCTGGACTGCTCTTCGCTCCGACGGTCAGACCTTTGTTCACCTGGACGGTATCGGTCCCGACGGTCCCGAAACTGCCGGTCGAACCCCAGATGCCACTGTTGAAAAATCCGACGCCGTTGAATTCGCTGGTGCCGTTGACGTTCAGCCCGCCGATGGAAATCGTGTTTGCCGTCGACGCGCCATTTGAGGTTACGAACTGGAGATTGATGCCGTTAGAGGGCGTGCCATTTAAAAATTCGGCGTTTAAGTTTTTGATAAGGGCCTGATTATTAATCGTAAGC
Organism: Candidatus Yanofskyibacteriota bacterium; assembly: GCA_003151795.1. GTDB lineage: Bacteria > Patescibacteriota > Minisyncoccia > 2-02-FULL-40-12 > GWA2-44-9 > 2-01-FULL-41-21. The sequence continues at coordinate 404 of PLYL01000014.1, forward strand.
GTGCCTTGAGTGAGATTGAGGTTGCCTTTCTGAATTGTCAAATTCCCGCCCGTCAAGGAAACATTCTTGCCGAAAACCGCGTCCGAAAAGACGCCGAGCGTGCCATAGACCTGAAGCGAATCCATGAGCTTGGTTGCCCCTTTGACCGTCAGGGTCTGGCCGACTTCGACATTGCCTTCGAGTTGAACGTCCTCGTAGGTCAAATTGCCGTTCTTGGTCACGAAAGCCAGGCTGAAATCTTTGGTCTGCAAATTATCTAGATAGTCGGCATTGAGATTGTCGACCTTGGTCATCGAATCGACGACGATTGGCGCGACGCCATCCGGCGCGCCGCTGCGGAGCTGGCCTTGAGTTTCGACGTGGCCGTAAATATTTACGTTGCCGTCTTTGTCGAGAATAAGAACTTCATTGGCGTGCGTGCCGGCGAAGTGGCCATCAATCGTGGTGGCATCGGTAAAGGCTTTTTTAATCTTTTGAGCAATCGCGTCCACTTGGCCGAAGCTAAATCCGCCGACAAAGATAAACAAGAGCACTACCGCCGTGACCATAATCGCCATCAAACCTATCGGTGAACGAGTAGTTGATTTAGCAAAATTATTAAAATGATGGAATCGGTGTATCTTTGAGCTATTTCTTTCTTGAATTAGCTCTTCGATTTCCGGATCCAACGGCACGGGCTGGTTCGCCCGGACTGCCGCTGGAATCGCCTCGCTCACGCTCGCTGCAAATGTCTCCAGCGAATCAGACAAACGATCGAGTTTTTCAAGGACTTTACTTTCTGGAACATTTCCCGGAATTACAGGGGCAACGGGTGACACTGTTGTAACTGGTGCGGAGAGTGTCGGTTCAGTCCCTTGATTCGTACTTCTTGATTCTTGCTTCTTGTCTTCATTGAAGATTTGAGGATTAAGACGCTTAAATTCATCCATCAAATTCGACGGAGCCGAAGCCAGTTCTACGGCGGGACTAAACTGTTTAGAGATTGGCGATAGCAGGGCCTGCTCTGAAACATATCGTTGTAACGCTTCGTGGGTGGTGTACCAATTGCGCCCGATTTTTTTAGCAAAAATTTTACCGCGCCGGGCCAGCAAACTTAAGTACTCTTGAGAATACGGCGCATGATGCGCCGCCTCTTGGATTGAGAGCCACTGTTTTGGATGGACCTGCCTGCCGGCAGGCAGGGATTTTTTAGGCTGATAATCAGACATGGGGAGACTAGAATTAAGAAGTGAGAATTAAGAATTAGGAGTAAGATTTTTTGATTGATTGACCCTTGTTTTTACGTTACAATTAAAAGGCCAAAAGCTTCGTTTTATCGCGTGGCTAAGGCGTGCATTCCGCTTGCCCCTCCCTTCACGGAGGGGCAAGTGTTTTTTCTATGATTTGGCGCGTCCCGATGACTTGGTCATCGCGGATCCTCGATTTTCATCAAAATAATCATTTTGTGAAAATCGGGACACTCTATTTTTGAACTTTTTCTATCTATCCGATATCATATCGGATAGATAGAAATCTTGGCTCTAAATCTAGTTAAATTATACCATTGAGAGTTCATAAAAAGTGGACAACCCGCCCAAATTTTTACGGAATAAAAACTTAGGCGGGCAAGCTCCGACCTAAATAGCTAGTGGCTAAGTCCTAATGGCTATTGTTATCCACATTGACCATTCTTGGGGTATAAAGGTATACTACCTTTATAAAAGGTTCATAAGTTATTAAAAAATATCTTTTGTAAAAATCAAGATATCTTATAGACTCCGGCTAGTAATGTCTATTAACTAGGAGCTCTAAAAATAAAACCGACAAATATATGCCTAAAAAGTTCCTAACTGTTAACGATGTCGCCAGATTGATCGGTGTTAGCCCCTTGACGGTTCGCAACTGGGATCAGAAAGGCAAGCTCCGGGCCTATCGCAACCCTGTGAATAACTACCGGATGTATAAAATCGAAGAAGTTGAAGCCATCCTTAAAAAAATAGAACACAGCAAAGATGGCTATTCCCCGGTGAAGGTCAATATAGAATCGGAGTAATTATTTACCACAGAAACTAAAAATCGCCAATAAGGCGATTTTTAGTTTCGCGGGCTTGCCCGCCTAAGTTTTCTGAAAGAAAATTTTGGCGGGGGCACTAGGAGTTGCACCTAGGACGTCCGTTTTGGAGACGGAAATTTTACTGCTAAACTATGCCCCCTCCGGCCAGCCGGGCAGTGAAGTCCGAGACTTCATCCGGCGAAGCCGCTCGGACTTCTACTACCCGGTCATGCGCGCCTCTTTGTGCGGGGTTCTCTTTTTGCATTTTTTGCAAAATTTCTTCAACTCAATCTTCCGCTCGACCTTCTTTTTATTCTTACTGGTGTAATAGTTCGCGCTCTTGCAAACCGTACACCGCAACCGCAACAGATTTGGCTGTGGCATAAATTGTATTGAACCACGTAATAATTTTAGCACTTAACTATTTAAATACTCGTGAATATTACGCAATTATTCATTAATTACTAACCTTGTCCCGCACATAACTTCCGAAATATCTGTCCGGAACGTCGGAAGTTATGTGCGGGACCTTGAGCCGACGGTGAGAATTGAACTCACGACCTATTCCTTACCATGGAATTGCTCTACCGCTGAGCTACGTCGGCGCACACTGGTGCTCCCCGCCCGTACCGAATGGTACGTTCGGACGGGTACCACTGAGCTACAACGGCTTACTTTACAAAGAACTTCTGTGGGCAGGGAGGGATTTGCACCCCCGAAGGCACAAGGCCGGTTGGTTTACAGCCAACCCGGTTTGACTACTTCCGTACCTGCCCAAGATTAACTAAACTCCCATTCTTCTATATATTCAGAAAATACACTCTGTAGTTTAGTATATTCTGGCTTTAAAATCAATGCTAATTTTTTGTCAGAATAGATCTTTCTAAACGCCTTATCTCGCCTCGAGGAATAATCAGAAAGGAAATTCTTTATTTCTACATACAAGCCATAGTCTGGCAGATAGAAATCTGGGGTATATTTCTGAAATTTAAGGTCAAATGCTTCAGGTTGGAATACCCACTTAATTTTAAGAAGGTTAAGAATTCTAGCAAAATTAGCTTCCCATCTACTAAAGAAATAGATACTCAAATCAATATCAGGCCTAATGCCGGATTTAGCTCTTGCGGCTTTAGGGGATGTCGGCCTACCACCAATGTCATTTATTGAGCACCTGACCGAACAATATTTATGATCTTGCCAACGAGGGGTAAGGAACTCTTTATCGCAGTTTAGACATCTCTTAACTAACCTTGGAACAATAATCTTTCCCCTCGCAGTATAGTGATAAGGACTTCTTTTTATGGATTCCGAAATTTTTAATTTTGTTTCTATGCTTTTGGGGCCTCGGGCTAAATTGTTATAAATTGCGGAACAATGCCGAGAACAAAATTTTTTAGGACTAGAGTTCTTTTGTGGTATAAAGATATTGTTACAACCGGGCCTGAAGCATGTTTTATTTTCGATTTTAATTAATAGGGAATCAAAACGGCCAGCTTGCCAGGCCTTTTTCATTTTTTCCGATTGCGTCTTTCTATAATTCCTGGAGTCGTAAAATGAGTACCTCATAAAGGAGCCAGGGAGAGGACTTGAACCTCCAACCTGAGCATTACAAATGCCCTGCTCTACCATTGAGCTACCCTGGCGTTTCTTAATATTATCAAAGAATCTTTTAGTTTAAAATGTAGAATTTATATTGTTGTCTCTATCTTCTTTAATAATCTGGAATATTTACGGGCCAGAGTGATGTTGTCAGGACCAAAGCCTAATCCGGCTTCGTAGGCCTCCTTGGCGTCCGGAATATTATCCATTTTCAAATACAGATCACCTAACGTTTCGTACAAACCGGCGTTCTTGGGGTCTTGGGCAATCTCAATGATAAGTTGCTGTTCCTGGCCCTTTAAATCTTCCGGTGGCGGTTCGGCCACTATCGCCATATGTTCTGGCACCGCGACTTCGGTTGAAGTTTCTGGCTGGGCAGATGCGGTGTGCTCCAAATGGTTATTAAGATGGGTGTGGCGGACTTTCTGGATTAAACGGGCCGAAGCGTGGTCTATCTTTAAGAATGCCAGCCGCATGCGTCGGAGACCCTTTTCAAGCTCCTGGAGACTCGTCTGGCGGTACTGGTGCCACGGAATTCGGCTGAACCACGAGATTAATTCTGGGAAAAAATCCTCAAATATATTATCACTGACCTCATGAGCCTCTGGATAAAGCTTCCGGAGATACGACATCTTCCGGCGGACAATAACGGCCATGCCGACAAGCGACAAACCAATTAGAATAAGCGGAATGGTGATGAACATGCGAGATTAGATCTGAAATACCTCGAATCGGCTAATTTGGATGTTCTCACCCAATTTGGCGATATGCGAGGTAATAAGGTCATGAATAGTCTGCTCGGGATTTTTGATGAACATTTGTTCCATAAGCTCCTCGACGTTCTGGGGCTTCATGGCGGTGATATGGAGAGCCAGGTCATGGGCCAAAGCCTGAAAGACCTCACCCCGACTCACAAAGTCAGTCTCACAGCGAAGCTCAAGCATGCAACCGGAAAGCTTGTTATTGTGGATATAAGCATCAACAAGACCGGCTTTTAGTTCGCGTCCCGCCTTTTTGGCGGCAATATCACCGCCTCGCGACGCAAGCAATTCCCGGGTCTTATCAATATCGCCGCCGGCTTCGATCAAAGCCTTTTTGATGTCCGCGACCGACAAGCCGGTCTCGTCCCGCAGTGATTTAATCTGGTCGATAGAAATGTCTGCCATACAAGAATTACGAAGGAAGAATTACGAATTACGAATTTTAGTCTTAATTCTTAACTCTAACTTCTTACTTCTATTGATTGATTGTCGCTGTCAGCTCTCGCTTGAGCGCGTCTAGGATGAGGTCGACTGATTTCTTGGAGCGGTCGTTCGCGGGCACGACGTAGTCTACGGCGCTTGGGTTTGAATCTGTGTTGGTAATAGCGACGGCTTTCACGCCCATTTTCTTGGCTTCATGAAGCGGTAAAGCGCTTTCTTTCTGCGAAGAGACAAAGACAACGTCCGGCATGCGGGTCAGCTTTTTCAAACCCTCAAAGTGGGTCGACATCTTAGTCATTTCGCGAGTGAGCATCAGGCGTTCTTTCTTGGTGTATTTATCGTAGACGCCGGTCTTTAAGCCCTGTTCCATTTCTTCGAGCTTTTTTACGCGGGCGTTGATAATCTTGAAGTTCGTCAGAGTCCCGCCAATCCAGCGGTCGATGACATAGGGCATGTTAAGTGCTTGAGCGAGGTCTTTGATTCCGCCCGAGGATTGCTTGGTCAAGCCGACGAAAAGCATCAGCCCGCCGCCTTCGGCTGTTTTCTTTAAGAATTTGACCATACTAATCAATTCGATTTGAGTTTTTAAAAGGTCAATGATGCAAATACCATCGCGGACAGTATAGACGTACGGCGCCATCTTTGGGTTATAGACGGTCTTTTTGCGCCCAAAATGCGTGCCCGCCTTAAGCATGTCATCGTACGAAATCAGGTTGTCTTGCATGGTATTCATGTGTTTCTATATATTACAGGATTTTGGGATTCTAATCAAGAGCTTCGCGAAGCCTTCCCAATTTCTCACAGGCTTAAGTTTGGGCGATTATTTGTCCGTCCCCGCCACGGCCATGCCTTCGGCGAGAGCATCGAAGACGGGGTCGAGATTGCCTTCGAGGATTTTGGCGATGTTGCCCCAGCTTTTTTTGATGCGGTGGTCAGTGATGCGATCTTGAGGGAAGTTGTAGGTGCGAATTTTTTCCGACCGGTCGCCGGTGCCGACTTGCTTGCGGCGCTCATCGGAGACGTTGCCGGTCTCTTCCATTCTTTTAATTTCAAGAAGTTTAGAACGCAAAACCTCCATCCCCTTTTCCCGATTGGCCTGCTGGCTCCGTTCTGAACGGGAAGAAATCACAATCCCTGATGGTTTATGTAAAATCCGGACGGCGGTCTCGACTTTATTAACATTCTGTCCGCCCGGCCCGCCGGCGCGCGAAAAACTCACTTCAATCTCATCGGGCCGGATAACCAGCTCGCTTTCCTTAGCTTTTGCCAAAACCGCCACGGTAATGGTCGAGGTGTGCACCCGACCCGACTTTTCGGTATCTGGGACGCGCTGGACGCGATGGACGCCAGATTCATATTTCATTTTTTCAAAAGCATCCGAGCCGTGCAATTCAAAAACGACGGACTTATAACCGCCCAGGGAGTTCATGTTGGAGTCAATAACCTCAAAGCCCCAGCCCTTTAGGGCCGAATATTTTTTGTACATTCCTGCAATCTCGGCGGCAAAGAGAGCCGATTCATCCCCGCCGGCCCCGGCCCGGATTTCAATAATCGCCTCATGGCCGGCTTTAGCACCAGGAGCTTTGGGCTTCTGGGATGTCTGCCATTGTTTCCAATCGTATTCGGGCATGAGAGAGATCTACTTCTTGGCTTTGACTTTGGGCTTCTTGGCGGCGGCGACGCGCTTTTGGTATTTTTCAACCCGGCCGCGAGTGTCGACGATTTTTTCCGTGCCGGTATAGAACGGATGGCACTTCGAACAGACGTTAATCCGAATATCTTCGGCCGTTGAGCCGACATGCCAAGTATGACCGCAGGCGCAGGTCACTTTAGCTTTGGGATAATATTGGGGGTGGATATTTTTCATAATTTACAATTTACGAATTTACAATTTTCAGTGAATGTATCAATTGAACAATTGAATCATTGTAAATTTATTGTGAATTGATAATTGAAAATTGATAATTATTTTTCTGATTTCTTGTCAGCTGTTTTCTTTTCGGTAATTCCTGATTCTTGTTTAGTGATTCCTGCTTCGGGTTTGCCTTCAGACGCGTCAAGGACGGCATCGGCATCCTTAACCTTTTCAACGATTGCAACATCATCGACGGTTTCGCCTGTAGTTTCAAGGGAAGCGGCCAAAGCTTCCTCGGAAATCGGAGCCTGGACGGCGGCAATGATTTCTTCGGCATGGCCGAGCACTTCGACTTTGTCGCCTAGCTTCGCGTCTTTCAATAAAATCTGGTCGCCAAAAGCAACTAGAGGTGCCATGTCAAAATTAATTTCGTGAGGCAAATCTTGGGGCAAAGCTTCAACTTCTACTTCGTTGACATTGCGGATAAAGATACCGCCATCTTTAACGGCTTGGGATTCGCCGATAAACGCGACGGGAACCTTGGTCTTAATTTTTTGAGCCAGGTTAACTTTATAGAAATCAGCGTGGATAATCGCGTCCGAGGCCGGATGACGAGCGATGTCGTGGATAATGGTCGGAAAGACTTGTCTGCCACCTGCCTGCGCAGGCAGGTCAACACTGACGTAAACAAGAGTGGATTCCCCCGCCGCTTTGAAAGTCTTATTAAAATCCTTATTCGGGACCTGCAGAGCAATGGGTTCCTGGCCTTTGCCGTACAAAACCGCCGGAATAAAGCCGGATTCGCGAATCTGCTTGACCTTGCTCCCCATCACTGTCCGCAGTTGAGCATTCAATTCAATTTTGTGCTGTTGGGCTGATGCCATTTAAGTCCTCATATAATAACAAAAAAACTGGACAAACACAAGAGGGCTTGGCCAGTCGACTACTTCATCATAAAGAGCTTGGTTTTGGCGATAACTAATTTCTTGACTTCTTCGGCGGCGGGAGCGAGGTATTTGTAGGGCGTGGTTTCGTTCGGCATGGTTGTCATCTCTTCTTTGAGCTTGTCATGATAGGCCACGCGAAGTTCGGTATTGAAATGGACGTTGGTTATGCCGGCTTTAATAGCCGCCGCGATATTTTCATCTTTGAGCCCTGACGCGCCGTGCAATATATAGTACGGTTGGGGCGCGGCCGCGACGATACTTGCGAAATGCGGGATATCAAGCCTTTCTTCTTGACCAGTAACGATTCCGTGAATATTCCCAAACACGACCGCCATCCGATCCACGCCCGTCTGGGCCACGAAATCCGCGACTTCTTCGGGTTTGGAATAATCGGCGGGACTGATTTCAATTTTAGTCTGGACTTCGGATGAACCTTTTAAATAACCGAGTTCTCCTTCCACGGAAATATTAGGATTGACCGATCGGGCATAGTCCACAACTTGTTTAGTGAAAGCAATGTTGTCGGCCATGGGCAACTTTGAGCCATCGGCGATAATCGAATCATAGCCCGCATCAATCGCCATTTTGCACTTTTCAAATGATTTAAAATGGTCAGCGTTCAGGAATACGGGAAATTGCATATCATCAGCGACAGCTCGGACCAGGGCCACAGCTTCTTTGATGCCGACAAAATCCGCTTCCCCTTCCGATGTCCCCACCATCACGCACGGCGCGACAGAGTTCCCAGGGCGGGCTAAAGCACCGCCCAAGGAGCCCACTCCGAGACCAGCTTCCTTGGCTCCTGCCACAATCGCCTTTAACACATCCTCGGACGCGAAATTAAAATGCCCAATGGCAAAATGTGACTTTCGCGCTTGTCCTAAGTAGAAGTTTAGATTATTCATAGATACTATTATTTATTTCGACGAAGAATAAAGAAGTATGAATTAAGAAGTAAGTCTCCGAAATCTTAATTCTTAATTCTAGATTCGTAATTCTGGTTTTATAAATTACAATTTTATAAAACCACTGATAATATTGTCTTCGGTCAGCTGGTTCATCCGGTCACGGCCCATGTATTCGGAAAATATGTGGTTCCACATGGCTTCTTGCTGGTGATAGAGATATTTCACTTCGCCTCGCGTTACTAATGACATAATTAAGTCTACCACATCAAAGCTGACCAACTTTTCGGAACCAGTGGCAAATTTACTGGAACTCGGCGCCGTGGACACGAAGAAATCTCCGATATGATCAAGATTCGTCCAATACGCGATATTGAATTTTCCGCCAGAATCATTCATGACTTCAGCGAGTTTCTGAAAATTCTGGGCCACCCTATACCAGTGTTCGGCTTCAGGATCAACGTGATGCATTGAAAGTCGTGGGTCATGAATATCGTCTTTTGCCAAGTATCGTTGAATGATTAACCAAGTCCTTGATCCTTGATTCTTAATTCTTGCTTCTTGAATTTCCAGCACATCGCCGCGGAGTAATGACTGGAGCTTTGGAATAAAATCCGCGTCATGCAAAAACTTTCTAAATAAACCTGAATAGAACGGCACCTCGTGCAAATAGTGCAAAAGGAGCAAAAACATCCGTAGCGTCTCGCCGGCCGGCTCCATTGATTCGGGACTGATGAAGATAATCCCGTATTCTTTAAGATGGCTGACATTGTGGAATTTCTTGCCGATAAATTTCTCGGCGATAGCCAGCCATTTGGTATCCATGATTTTAATCTCCACATCCCTGTCTTCAAAATCTTCCGGCTTTAAATCTTTGTAAGCCACATCAAAAAACTGATGCATCCATTCTTCGGTCTGGGTGAAGCGCAACGCCGCCACGACCGAAGCGAAGCCCTCCTTCTCAATCAACTCACTGGCGCTCTGGTACCCGAAATGTTCAAGCAATGACTGGGGCGGGTCTTTTTCTAATAATTCAGCAACTCGTTCTTTCTTAATAAAGAATCCTTTCGGCGGCGTAAAGATATTCAAAGCCGTATCCCGAATCTTCCCCGGGTCATCGGACAATTTAGAAAGGTCGGGCCTATCCAGTAATTCAAATAATTTATTGTCAATAATTAAAAGTTTCTGTGTCAGCGCGCCATAAACCTCTTCGGCCGTCGAAGCTCGAGTCAACCCAAGGTCCGCCAAGGCACGGTCAATGTTTTGGTCATTATTACCAACGACAGCGTCCAAAACGCCGGTTTTGCCGCTCACAACCGACATTTTTTGGTCCAAATCTAAAATCGCCTCGGGAGAGGTACCCAATATTCGAGCGAGTTTTTCGACCGAATCCATATGCTTATATTTTGGCTTATTTATTAGGTTTTTGCAACGTTTCCATTAAAATAGTGGACATCCGTTCAGTCAGGACAGTACCTTTTCTTTGAACATCATCACGCTCAACGACGGCATCGCCACGACGCGGCCGTTCGGCGACCAGTCCCGGCGCTGACGCCCCGGCGCGGGCCGACGACTCTGACAGTCGTGAGATAGTCAGGCGCCGGCCATCGGTTCGACAGGATGGGGAGCATCGCTCCCCATCCGATGAGGCCCGCTTTGCATAAATGCATCGCGGGCCGGTTTTTTTATTTTTCCAAAACTTCGACCAACGGCCACGGCCCGAAATCGCCTTTTTTTAAAATACCGGCTTTGGCACCGTATTGGGTAACGACCGATGATGAATTCGCGGTCGCGAGCTGGATAGCTTTCACAATTTTTTCTTCTTCGTTCATTGTTCCCTGTTCATTGTTCCCTGTTCTCATGTACTCGGCGACGAAACCGGACACAAACGCGTCGCCCGCGCCTGTGCGTTCGACAATCGGCGAATCGGGCACGCCGGCGCGATAGATATGCTGGCCATCCGAGACCGCGACGCCATCATGGCCCTTGGTCATTACAAATATCCCCGGCACTAGCGCGTCCATGGCTTTAAATATTTCGTCTTCTTTATTAAATTCAACCCCAAGCAGTTGGGCCGCTTCTTCCTGATTCATTGATACCACCGCGCACTGTTTCAAAAGCGGTTTTAATTTTTCTAAGCCCAGAGCAAGTTCCTTGGTCCCCGGATTCGTCGCGACTTTCACGCCATGAGCCGTTGCCCAACTTACGGCTTTTTCAAATAAATCATAATGCCCGCCGAGACTGCCAAGCACGAGCCAGCCCGTTTCCAGTTCATCAAAAGAAATCTTGGACGCTTCGAAATGCTGGCCCTCGCCTTTGTACGACAAAATAGTCCGTTCGCCATTTTCATGGACCAAAATAACCGAATAGGCGGTGAAATCATCGGAATGTTTTTGAAAATAAGCCGTATCGACACCTTCCGCGGCCAGTTCTTCAAGAATAGCCGCGGCATTACTGTCATTGCCGATTACGCCGATGCACGCGGTCTTTAACCCCTGCCGCGCGAACGTAACCGCGGTATCGGCCGCGCTTCCGCCAATCGCAAATACTAGTTTTTTAACTTGATACTTTGAACCGAGATTAAAACCAATCCCCTCACCCGTCAGAAATTCTTTTCCCGACAACTTAGCAAAATCCAAGCCGCCAAGAAAAACATCCCGTGTGACCGAACCAATTGTTACGATGTCATATTTCATTTTATTTTCGACGGGATTCACTCCCCTGATTTTTGTAAGTTCAGTATTGCTTGAGCGGGGTCTTCGCTATTCATAATGTAACCGCCCGATTCAATCATAGTGGCGCCAGCCTTAACCATCTCGGGCACGCGCTGGGGATTCGCGCCGCCGTCTATTTCAATTACCACTGCGGGATATTTTTCATGAAAGTTTGCCATCTTGGCAAGAACTTGGGACTGAAACTCACCGCCGTATCCGCCCGGATGAACCATCATGAATTGGATAAAATCGGCTTGCCCCGCGAACGGCGCGATGGCCTCAATGCCAGTTTCCGGATTTAAAGCAATTCCGGCGCGCTTGCCCGCTCTCTGTATAGTATCAATGATTTTTCCGGCTTTGTCAGTAGCCTCGATGTGGAAAATAATACTTTCCACATTCTGAATTTTAAGAAATGGCAAAACTGCTTCTTCAGGATTCTGGACCATCAAATGCACTTGGAACCGCGGGCTATCGGCCATGGCTATTTCTTCCAGTCCGACCAGTTTGGTTGGCGTAAAAACCCCGTCAGAAATATCCACCTGCAAGATCGGCGCAAGCGATTGCAACTTATTTAGCATTTGTTGGAATTCCTCCCGAGTTGCGGCGAGAATGCCGGGAATTATTTGAATCATTCTTTTTGGATATGGGCCATGGCATATGGCATATCAGCATTAACTTTTTTGCGGGGATTGAAAATATTCTGCGGGTCAAAGATATCTTTTGTTTGTTTAAACAAGGCTGTGATTTGCGGACCATACATTTTTTCGAGGTACGGCGTGCGAATCAGACCGTCATTGTGCTCGGCCGTGATGGAACCGTGCATGGATATTACTAAGTCATAAACTTTTTCTGATAGTTCCGGAATCGCCCGACGGTTCTCCTCGCTGTGGAAATCCATCAGCGGAATGACGTGAAAATTCGCGTCCCCCGCATGGCCGGCGATGGTATAAGTCAAACCTTTGTATTGTTTTACGAGGTCATTAAGTTTCGGCAAAAATGACGGCAGTTGATCGACATGGACAATCACATCGTCCACAAACGGCGCGGTGTGCTCGTTCCCGACGTGTTTGCGAAGCAAGGCGAAGCTTTCTCGGCGGATGGTCCAATACTTCTCGGCTTCCTCGGCGTCTTTGGTGATATGCGTCGAGACGTCAAATTTTGCCTTCACGGCCTCTTGGGCGGATTTTAATTTATCATCCACTTCAGATTCACTATCGCCGGTAAATTCAGCCAGTAGAACCAGTTTGGGCAAACCGCCCGTCAAAACCATCTCCGCTTCGGGTAGGAATTTAAAAAACAGAGAAAGCGCGCTTCCCTTCATGCTTTTAATTAAAGCGGGTAAAAATCGAAGGGCGAGTTTCAAAGTCTGGTCGTCATAGGTTTCAAAACTCTCGGGCTTGAATTTCATCACTTCGTTCACCAAATCGCCGAGCGGGGCGAGGTCTTTCATAAACATAACCAGCAATTTTGAAACTGGCTTGGGTTTGATGAGTTTTAATTTTATTTTAGTAACCAGGCCCAACGTGCCCTGCGAACCGACAATCAGTTTGGTCAGATCGAATGTTCCTTGTTCCTTGTTTAAAATGTTCCATAAGTAGTAGCCGGCCGAGTTTTTGGAAACATTCGGTTTGGCTTTTTGAATGACGTCGTAATTGGTTTCAATCAGCGCGTACATATCTCGATAAATTTGGCCTTCCAAATCCGGCTGGGATTTTTTAGCTTCGAGTTGTTCCGGCGCCAGGGCGTGAAAAACATACTCGTTACCGTCCGATAGCACGACTTTCAATTCTTCGACATATTTTTCGGTCTTGCCATAACTCAAAGATTTCTCTCCGCCGGAATTATTGGCCACAATCCCGCCCATGGCGCAAATTTCCCGCGAAGCGGGATACGACGGCAGAAGCAAGCCTTTGGCCAGAGTGGCTTTTTCAAAATCCCGATAATAGACGCCGGGTTCGGTAACGGCGTAATCATTGCCGACTTCCAAAACGTGATTAAAATATTTCATGAAATCAAGGACGATAGAATCATTGAGCGGACCGCCGGACATGTCCGTGCCGGCCGAACGCGCGGTTAGCGACAAACTGGGCTGTTCCGATTTATGTTCGCCGACCCACTTCACCAGATGTTTCACGTCTTCGGTATCTTTAGGGTAGACAATAACTTCCGGCTTCACCTCAAAAATACTGGCGTCGTGGCTGTATTTTAATAGGTCTTGCTCCGTGATGCTTACATCGCCTTTGATTATATTTTTGAGTTGATCTGCTAACACAAATTATCGAATCAAGAAGTAAGAGTTAAGAAGTAAGATTTATATTTTCGTAATTCTTAATTCGAAATTCTTAATTCTATTACTAATATTCCTCTTCTATATTTTCCACTTCGTGAATCCGGCGCTTATAGCGCTCTTCGCCGGAGAAATCAGTATCGAGGAAAATTTTTACAATTTCTTTGACATCATCTTCGGAAGTATGGTCGGAAGCAAGGGCGAGAACATTAATATCGTCGTCGTGGCGGGCGGCGCGAATTTGGTCTTTATTAATAGCCAGCCCACACCGGATGCCGGAGACTTTATTAGCCACCTCGTCCACACCGACCCCCGAACCGCAAATCACAATCCCCCGGTCTTCATGGTCGATGATGCTCTTGGCGACTTTCAAAGCAAACTCGGGATAATCATCTTCGGGATCAAGCTCCAGCGCGCCGACGTCTTCATATTCAAAATTCAACTCATCAAAAAACTCCTTTAATTTTTCCTTCAGTTCGAATCCTCGATGATCGGCGCCGATATAAATCATTTTCGGTTTAGATATTCTACCGCGGCCAGGACGGCGATACAGCCTTGGCCGGCGGCGATTACGATTTGTTTAAACGGCACATTAGTGACATCGCCGGCGGCAAATAGCCCCGGGACATTGGTAGCACAGCGGGCGTCGACGACAATCTGGCCGAATTTATCTTTCAAAACATCCTCGGGCACAAGTCCGGAGTTTGGAACCATGCCGACATGGATAAAGATGCCGTCGGTTTTTAACTCTTGTTCGATGCCGGATGTATCGATATAAGTAACGGCTGTCACCAACTGTTCTCCTTTGATACCGGTCGTCTTGGCCTGATAAATTATCTTGACGTTTTTCTTAGCCGTCAATTTATCTATCAAGACTTGCTCGCCCTTGAACTGGGCATTCTTATTTATAACATAAACTTGGGAGGCGATATCGGCCAGCATCAAGCCCGACTCCAGCGCCGAATTCCCGCCACCGATGACGGTTGTGATTTTGTCGGTAAACAACGGCCCGTCGCAAGTCGTGCAATAAGTCACGCCTTTGTTGCGAAATTCTCTCTCGCCGGGCACGCCAAGTTCTTTAGGATGGACGCCGGTGACGATGATTACTGCTTTGGCGTCATAGTCGCACTTGGGCGCACTTTCAGTATCTATCCCTTCCATCTTATCTCCAGCCATGGTCGGACCATCCGAATTTACCGAGATGCAAAAGAGGCCATCGGTCTGACGAATTATCGAACGCACCTCAATGCCCTCTTCCGGCGTCGTGTGATTAGCCAAAAGGTGGGCCTTAAACTGATCTGTGAGCGCGAGGCCGTCGGTCGAAACCACGCCGGGCCAATTTTCGATAATCCCCGAGGTCGCGACTTCTCCGCCGAATTCTTTGGTAATAATTTTAAAATTAAGACCGCGCCGAGCCGCGTAGACTCCCGCAGAAGTAGCAGCAGCAGATCCTCCAATTACAATAAGGTCATAAGTCATAATAAATTAAGCCGTCCCGATTTGTCCTGCGCGAAGCGCAGATGACAAATCGAGGATCCTCGATTTTGCAACCAAGCTCTGCTTGGGCAAAATCGGGACTGATCCGCCGATAATGATTAAATCAAACATATGTTATATTATGAGGGTAATGTCCAAGAAGACAAGCCTCATTATCCTCATCCTCGTCAGTATCGGCATCCACTTTGCCTTTTTTGGCCATCCAAACGAGACCGTCTTCGATGAAGTCCACTTCGGCAAGTTTGTCTCGGCCTATTACACGCACGAGTACTATTTCGATATCCATCCGCCGGGTGGCAAGCTTATTATCGCCGGATTCGCGAAATTGTTCAACTTTTCGCCGGAATACAGCTTCGCCCAAATCGGCCAGCCGTTTCCAGATAATAAATATCTAGCGCTTCGATTTTTACCAACGCTTGCCGGTACGTTTCTGCCGATTGTAATTTATTTTCTGGCCTTAGAACTTGGCTTCTCGATAATGGGCGCGTTTGGCGCGGGTATGCTGATTGCCCTGGAAAACGCGCTCCTCACTCAATCCCGATATATTCTCCTTGACCCGTTTCTTTTAGTATTTGGATTTGCCGCTTTGCTGTTTTATTTTAGGCATAGATCCGCAGACCAACATTGTCGTAAAGATCTCCCGAAGGGAGAGAAATTGAAAATTGAAAATTGGAATTTGATACTCATGGCTCTCTTCGGCGGCCTTTCCTTATCTATCAAGTGGACCGGTATCGCTTTTCTCGGTCTCGCCGGCGTGATTGAACTCGTTGATATCATAAAGCAAGAATTACGAATTAAGAATTACAAATTAATAAATCTCTTCAAACAGATATTAAAACTGATTCTATATTTTGTGGTGATTCCGTTTCTCTTGTATTTCTCCGTCTTTGTTATTCATTTCTCCCTGCTCATTAAATCCGGCGATGGCGACGCGTTTATGAGTCCGGCGTTCCAAAGTTCGCTTCAGGGTTCAACCTATGCCACTGATCCCGCGCTCAAACCGCTCAATATTTTCCAAAAGTTCGTCGAGCTCAACAAAGAAATGTACACCGCCAATGCGACGCTCACCGCCACTCATCCTTACAGTTCCAAATGGTACACCTGGCCCTTTATGATTCGGCCGATCTACTACTGGGACCACGCGGCGACAAACGCCCCGACCGAATCCAAGATTTATCTTATCGGCAATCCGCTCATCTGGTGGGCCAGTACTGTCGCAGTCTTGTATTTAGTATTAAGTATCATGGGCGAATGGATTTCCAAACGACGGATTGCCTTGGCCCATAATACAGTCCCCTTAATACTTATCGCGGGCTACTTCATTAATTATCTCCCCTTCATCGGCATCGGCCGGGTGATGTTCCTCTACCATTATCTCTCGGCTTTAATCTTCGCCATCCTCGCCCTCGCCTATCTGATTGACCAACAGAAATTTTCTAAGCGAATTTTTATAGTCTGTATTGCTCTCTCCACCCTCGCCTTCCTCTACTTTGCCCCGCTCTCCTACGGCCTCCCCCTCGAATCCGGCCAATTCCAAAACCGCCTCTGGCTCACCACATGGCAATAAAAAAGACCGCCGTAATTATTAAGGGCAACCCCGCACTGGTGAACGGCAACGTTCGTGCCGATACTTTTTACGCCGACCTCAAGACTTTTTTAGAAAGTTTAGACTTTGAAGTTTCTTTTGACGCGGGCGAGCCATATACAACACCACCTAAAGCGGATGTCTGGATTGGTCATAGCCGAGGTTCTGACCGCCTGCGATTTGCTCTGCCAGAAACAATTGTCGTCGGGCTTGGCGTTCCAGAATCGGTGGAAGGGCATTCATTCCCAGTTGTTAATCACCCAAAAGATGAACTAGCTCACCGTGTCTATAAATCCGGTAAAATATTAAGAGGCGAAGATACTGCACATCTCGACGACACGAATCACTATATCCTCACCGATGACATGAAACGTCAGTTGATTGAAATTATACAGAAATAAAAAACGCGCGGTGGGTCGTATAGACCCCACCGCGCCTTAAGCGTTTTACCTCGCCAGCGATTTCGGCCAGAAGCCGAAGACGAGCTTCTGCTCGCGGTGTTCGAGCATCTCCTTGGTAGAGAGGAACTCGCCCCACCCATCTTCGGGCGGATTGTACCGCTTCGGTTTTGTCCGCGACGGAGGATGGAGCTGTCTGACATCAACATCGAATCCAGCCTCCTCTCCGATCCTCTGAATGTCCATCGGCTGGTGTGCGTAGGACACGTGCCCGTACTTCTCTCTGAGCGGCGCACGCCAGCGCATCCATGCCGTGTTCTCAGCGTGACTGCCGAGCGCGATGAAGGCGCCGCCGTCGGGCCGCAGGATCCGCATGAGCTGATTTGAGAAATCTTCCAGGGAGTCGATCAGATACAGTGTCTCGTGACTGACCACGAGATCCATACTCTGAGGCGGCACCTGTTCGAGCTTCTCGAAGAAGCATCCGTTCGGAAACTTCTGGATCGCTTTCTGCCTGGCGAGCTTGAGCGGTTCGACGCCGTTGACGCTGATGTTGGTCCACCCCCGTCTTGCCTGAATGGCTTCAAGCAAGCCGCCGGTGTGACACCCGATGTCGAGCACGTTCCACGGACGGTTCGGCAAGGAAGGAATCCTGGCCTTCAGGGCCACGTCTTCAGCCAGAACATCGTCGACGCACTGGATGAGCGCCCGCCAGTTCTCCTGGTTCTGCATCTCCATCCGCATATCGCCGCCCTTGTCAAAAAAGTACTCTCCCACCGAAACTCTCCTTTACGGGCCGTATGGCCGCATTTCCATATTATAATCTATTTTAATAAAAAGTCAATCCGCCTGGGCAATGTTCATTAAAACAAGTATGATAGCTAGGCACACCTCTCTTCTCATGGCAATAAAAGAATTCTTTAAAACTTTTTGGGAGGCGTTCATTTTGCGCTGGCGAGTCGATCGCCTGATTTTTGTACTTATGGCTTTGGGTACGATAGTAGATGGCGTAATGCCGATTGCTCTTAGCTATTCATTCAAACTTCTCCTCGATAGGCTTACATTTGATATTTCTCAAAAAATTGAACTTGTATCAATTGCCCTAATCGGGATACTCGCCCTTAGATTCTTACTGCAAACTTTTTCAAACTTAAAGAATGTCCTATTTTTTTCTTACTTACAGAGAATTAGCAGATACCGCATGGAAAATTACCTCAATTATTCTATAAGTGAAAAAATATCTAACCTCGACATTGATTATTTTGAAAATTCAAAAACTCAAAATCTTATTAGTAAGGTCACTCGGGAATCAGTCAGTAGAATTCCGGCTTATGCGGAAAATGTATTGTGGCTTATTTCAAGTAGTATCACATTGATTCTTGCCATTTTAGCGTTAGCGCCTATTAGCATCTGGATTCCCTTAGTTGCCATCATCGTAAGTATCCCTAGGGTTTACACAACCCAAATTCGAAGCAATTTAGAGTGGAGCGTATTCAACAAACAAACGCCCGAAAGTCGCTGGTTATTATATTTTTCGAATCTAGCCCAAGACGAACTAACGGTTACGGAAGCTCGTATATTTAGGTTCCGAAAAGAAATACTGGAAAAAATTGATTACTATCAAGAAAAAGTTTTTAAAGGTCTTCATAGCGCATTAAAAAAATATATCTCGTTGGCTTGGATTCCGATACTATGTGAATCTGTCTTCGTTTTTATCGTCATTTATTTAAAGCTGCCTGCCACGCTTAGTGGCGTCCTTGGTATCGGTAGCCTTGTATTTTTAGTTCAAATACTTGACCAAGTAATGACTTCGACCACGGGCGTAAATTCATATATCATCACGCTAGTTGAGGACAGCAGATACATTAAAAACTATTTTGAACTTCTAAATTTACCGCCCAAAATTATTGAGAAAAAACCTGGGCACGTCTTTGAAGAAATATCCGCGCCAACTATTCAATTCAGTGGCGTGAATTTCCAATACCCAGATGGTAAGCCAGTTTTAAAAAATATTTCTTTTTCAGTCAAACCTGGCGAACACCTTGCCATTGTAGGGCCTAACGGGGCCGGCAAAACTACCTTAATAAAACTACTCCTCCGTCTTTATGATCCAACGAAGGGTTCGATTTTGATAAATGACTTCGATTTAAAGGATGTTAAATTAGATAATTGGTATAAATTCGTGAGTACCCTCTTCCAATCATTTATAAAATACTCCTTGACCGTCAGTGAAAATATAATGATGAGCGCCAGTGGCAGTGAAGACAAAAATAAAATTAAAAAGGCGGCTCAAATGTCGGGCGCGGATGAATTTATTGAAAAGTTTCCCAAGAAATATAACCAGCAATTGGGACGTAAGTTTGACGGCGAAGAATTATCGGTCGGTCAATGGCAGAAACTCGCGCTGGCGCGCGCGTTTTATGAAGAAGCGCCGGTGTTGATTCTCGATGAGCCGACGTCAGCCATCGACGCGGAAGCGGAAGCGGAAATTTTCGACAATCTAAACAAAGTTTACAAAGACAAAACGGTAATATTTATCTCTCACCGCTTCTCAACTGTTAGAAATGCCGACAAAATCATCGTCCTCAAAGACGGCCGGATTGCCGAAGAAGGCACTCACGAATCGCTCATGCTCAAATCCGGCATCTACGCCCGCATGTTCAAAAAACAAGCCAAAGGCTACATCGACTAAATAAGTTTCAGTATTTTCCACCAGTTTTCGATATATTCGGGGCGGCGGTTTTGGTATTTCAAATAATAGGCGTGCTCCCAGACATCGAGACCAATGACCGGCGTGTGGCCGTGGAGATACGGCGAGTCTTGATTGGGCAGGCCGTGCATGTGCAACTTGCCCTGCTCATCGCGAGCGAGCCAGGCCCAGCCCGAACCGAATTGCTTGGTCGCGATATCGGTAAATTGTTTTTTAAAATCATCGACGGAACCGAAGGTCGAAGTAATATCCGCGACCAGTGCTTCGTCTTTTTGGTTGGCCGGATCCATCAGTTTCCAAAAGAGCGAGTGATTCGCGTGGCCCCCGCCATGACTGCGGATAGCCGTCCGATCCGCGTCTTCGACTTTGAGCGTCTCGAGGTTTTTTAATAAATCTTCAACGGGTATACTCTGTAAATCGGGATATTTTTCCAAAGCCGCGTTTAATTTATCAACATAGGCCTGATGGTGCTTAGAATAATGAATCTCCATCGTTTTCGCATCGATGTAGGGCTCGAGCGCGTCGTATCCATAGTTGAGTTTTGGTAATTCGTATTTTGCCATATGTGTTTTAATTAACTCCCATTAATTGATTTATTTTAGGCCGGTCAAAACCGACAATTATCTTGTCATCAATGATAATCACCGGTACGCCGAACTGGCCGGATTTAGCGACGAGTTCTTTTTGTTTTTCAATATTGCCGGCGACATTTACGTCTTCGTAGGCCCAGCCTTTTGATTTAAAATATTCTTTGGCCATATGGCAGAAATGGCAAGTCGGCGTGCTGTAGATCGTTATTGAGTGATTCATACCTTCCATGATAGTATACGCAAGCCCAATGTTCAAGGTTATAAAAAAAGACAAACGAACTAAGGCCCGATTGGGCGTTCTAACCACGCCTCATGGCGCCGTAAAAACGCCATCATATGTCTTCGTTGGGACCTATGGCAAATTCCGCCATCTCACCGCCAAAGATATCAAAAGAACAGGTTCCCAGCTTGTGATCGCCAATACGTTTCATCTTTGGGACCCCGCCCTTGCACGCAAAAGCGGGGCAAGAAAAGTTGGGGATACTTTCCTGACACGAAGTTTTGGTTTAAATATTCCAACCATGACGGATTCGGGCGGATTTCAAGTCTTGTCCCTCGCGTTTGGCGATAAAAATAAAGTCGGCAAATTCATGACGGGCGAGGCCAAGCCAGACGCGAGTTATAAACGCACCAAAATTCGTATCACTCAAAAAGGCGTGCATTTTAAATTCAAAGGCAAGAAACTTTTTCTCGGTCCAAAACTTTCGATGCAAATCCAACGCAAAATCGGCGCGGATATTATTTTTGCTTTTGATCATATCACTTCTCCCTTAGACGATTTTGCTTATAATCAAAAAGCTTCAGATCTTACCAACAAATGGGCCCATATTTGTTTAGACGAACACGCCAAAAATCAAAAAGGTAAAAAGAATAAGCAGATGCTGTTCGGTATTGTCCAAGGGGGCATCTATCCCAAATTAAGAAAAGAAAGCGCTAAATATATCGGCTCCCTCCCCTTCGACGGTTTCGGTATCGGCGGTTCGTATACCAAAGAACAAATCGCCAAGATGCTGAAATGGGTCATTCCTTATTTGCCCGAAGACAAACCGCGCCATCTCTTGGGCGTCGGCAAAGTGGCCGATGTCTTTGAAGCCATCGAGAATGGTATCGATACTTTTGATTGCGTTATTCCCACCCGCGAAGCCCGCCACGGCCGGCTCTATACCAAGACCGGCCACATGGATATCCGCAAAGGGAAATACTCGGCCGATAACCTGCTGGCTGGCGAGGCAGGAAAAGTAATCGAGAAGGGTTGCGGTTGCCTCACGTGCTCGAACAAAATACGTCGCTCTGAAATTCGCGAGCTAATCAAAAGTGCAGACCGTGAATTAAACGCAACAGGACAAAGGTATTGCCTCATGCACAACATGTGGTTCTTCAATAATTTACTAAACGAAATACGAGCCTCGCTCGCGCGGGGCTCGTATCAGCAATACAAGAAAAATTTCTTGTCTAAATTCAACTCTTAATTCTTTTTCATCCCGCACATAAAAAGCAACAGCCCCTTTCGGGGCTTTTTGCTTACCATTGCTTTTTATGTGCGGGATTTCATCTTCTTCGCGAAGACGTAGATGTAGAGGATATCGAGAATGCCGGCGGTGTTTATGACCAAGAGGGCGATAAACCACCATTTATGTTCGTGCCTGGCTGCTTTCCACATCGCCAGACCTTTCCAGAACAAGCTCCAAATGAGCACCAGTGCAAAAAATGCACCAAGACCAAAACCGATCGGCGTACTCAACCACCACGACCCATGATCCGCGTATGGATAGTTCATCATAGTTTATTACGGATATCTTTTAATTTTTGGATATCCTCTTTGACTTTATCATGCTCCGTTTCTAAGATGAAATCAAGGTCAAAAGTGGACATCAGATACACGAAACCTTCGCGGCCGATCTTGCCCTCGCCGATGTGTTCGTGCCGGTCTCGCCTTTCACCCAGGCCAATCTTTGAATCATTAGAATGAATCAGCTTGATGGCGTTCTTCCCTATCGACTTTGAAATAGATTCTAGGGTTTTCTTCATTGTCTCGGCCGTACGAATATCATACCCGCTCGCAAAAATATGGGCCGTGTCCAGACAGACACCCAAATCGTAACCGCTCAATTTTATAATATCTCTCAACTCTTCAAACGTATCGCCCATCACATTGCCCGCGCCAGCTGATACCTCTAGCAAAAGCTCTGTTGAACCCTTGTACCCGTCCATCACTTTGGTCACGCCTTCAGCGGTTATTTTGAGGGCTTCTTTGCGGTCTAAATCCTTGGCACTCCCCGGATGGAACATCAAGTATTTAGCGCCAATCTGACTGCTCCGCTCAAGTTCCTCTCTGATAACTCTGGCCGAGGCCGAACGAATCGCTTTATTCGACGACGCAAAATTAATGTAATACGGCGCGTGGATAAAGCATTCCTTCTGGCCGTGCTTCTCCATCTGACCCCTAAATTCCTTTTCAATTTCCGGCGTTATCTTCGGCGCCGCTCCGCCTTGGGGCGACCGCGTAAACATCTGAAACACCTCGCACCCCAACTCACCCGCCCTCTCCGGCGCGTTTACAATTCCCCCCGCGATTGATACATGGCATCCGATTCTTCTCATGTTATTTATAACTAAAATAAAGTGCACCTAAAGCTAGCATAAAAGCTAGGCTTCGATATATAGTAAACGGTTCATCAAAATAAAGACCAGCAATCCCAAGTGCAAGAATTACTGTTAAAGCTTCCCAGACCAAGAAAACTGAACCAAACTCCATCTTTGTAAATATAATAGCAACCGGAATAACACCGCAAGCATATAGAAAAATGCCCAAGGCCAAATACCCATAATTATAGATATGACTTTTTTTAAGAAATACGTCTCCGGCCATAGTCAAAACAACACCCAATACTACCCAGAAAAATGTACTGAAAAATTTCATTAATATTTTATTGATTTTAATTCTTCGAGAATATCTTCGATACTATTTAAGCCTAAGTAATTTCTGTTTCTTTGTTTCAATTTTATTTTTTAGTTTCTTTTCTTTTTCCAGTTCTTTTATATGGATTTCGGGTTTGAGATGCTCTGGCAAAACTCCGCCGATATCTTTTATGGTTTGCCGGACTTTCCCACCAATCATAAAGTGAGTACGGCGAGATGACTCTTCTCCTTGGATACTAGAATCATTCCGAAGTTTCTCTTCGGTCTGCGTTATACGAAATAAATTAGCAGCCAGCTCTGTCGAACCGGCCCGATCAAGAAGTTCTCCTTTTTTAATACTTTTTCTTTGTTCAACTTCGCTCAAAGGCATGCCATATAAACCTCGATACCCAGCGTCATTAAACAAACCAAATTGGCTCACGCCTTTTTTCTTGGCAGTACTGTGAAGTTGTTTATTTTCATTTTTAACTTCATTCCTTATATGGAGGCGTCGTTCATTCTCTGGTAACTGTTCAAGGAGTTCTTGCTTCCTTGTCTGTGTTGCAAAATAGGTTTGTGCAATAGCGATTTCTTGTTTGTTCGGATCTCCATTTTGCGCCATCAAATAACAAGCATAGCGATCAAGCTTCCAATCTAGAACAGTTCGCCCAGCATTAGAGCCAATTTTGACCATTTTGCTGATCCTAGCAAAATGGTTATCCACAGACTGTCCGCTTTGGACAGCCGCCCGGGCAGCCCTCATTATCACTTCTTCAAAATTGCGCCATTGCGTATAACCCAAAACTTCCATTAACTCTCGTGCAAGCCAATACTCAACACCATTCTCTTGAACATGTTTTATATCTTCGAACTTTTTATTGGGAGAAGTAATTTCGGTGGTCATAATTCTAGGTCTTGTTTATCGAAACCGAATAACTTTTCGTAGGTGAGCTGGATGAATTTAGGTTTTAACATATACCACGAGTCGCCTTGCAAGACGTCCTCGGCTTCTTTGGGTTCGGGCTTATTTCTTTTTAAATAATGTTTCTTGGCCAAATCGAATCGAGGGCCGTCTATTTTTTCGGCTACACCCGAAAATTGGATACCCATATTCTGTTCTTTCGGTCCGCTAGTGGTGATCGTGCCGGAAACTTTGTTATTCTTGAGAATCGCTTGCGAATGCCTGGCCTCCGGGTCGGACATCCAATATATATTCAGTTCGTCATCAAAAACATAAATCACATCGGACACCCAAACTCCGCCATCATCAATCGTGGCTAAACTCATGAGATAGCTTTTATCCAGAACCTCTTTAATCAGCTGGGTGGTTTTTATGATTTTGTTATCCATTATTTTTTTAGGCTGGCGTATTCCATAAACTGCCAGAATTGTGGCCAGCTCTTATTTACGGCTTTCGGATATTTTATCTTTATTTTTTGATGATGAACAGCGGCCCACATCACTAGCGTCTGAATGACTCGATGGTCTTTGGAATCAATAGTTTTCCCTGAACCCATCTTTTTTATCATATCATCCATTTCAATGAAACGATTACTCTCGTGGCCCTTGAGAGCGGGCCATTTATTTTCAGCCGATTTTTTAGAAATATAACCGAAAATATACGCAAAGCAAAAATCCTCCGCTTGGGCAGGTTTGAATTTCGGTTTTTGTCCTCGCAGTAATTTTAAAAATGTTTCCGCCTGTTTTTGGATGGTCTGGTCGTATTTTGGAACCCATGGCTTGTTGTCTTTCCAATGACGCACGGCTTCGTACGTCGTGGCGAGTTTAAAAGGAATCTTTTTTGGTTTTGTAAAATTACCCATCAGCACCGAAGCACTGGCCCATTGAGAAGTACTGTTATCTAACTTGAGGAGTTTCTCTAAAGGATAACTAACGATTTTGGGATTAGAAGTTATTTTTCTACTTCTTAATGTGCCCTTCTTAATAAACTTTTTATCAAGATTTAATTTCCAAGAAGCAAACTGCAAGAAACGATATAGGGTCCCCGATTCTCCGACATTAACATTTTTCTTATTCCAATCTTGACTAGCTCGTTTGAGCGCCAGTAAATCCTCTCCGATATTTTTCTGTTTCGCCAAAAATTTATTAATCTCGTTTCGCCCATGAATCATATCCAAGACACCCATCCGAATTATCCACGATTTATCGAGAGGTATGTAATCTTTAATGGTTGATTCCAATATCTTTTCTGAATTGTTTTCCTTCAAATTTGATTTCATTAACAGCAGTATAAGCTTTTTTTAAAGCCAAAGGCAATGAAGAATCTATTGCGGTAACTCCTAACACTCTACCACCATTTGTGACAATATCATTACTGCTCTGTTTTGTGCCGGCATGAAATATCACAACATCTTTCAACTTCTCTGCTCTTTCAATTCCTTTAATTATTTTCCCGCTTTTATATACACCAGGATATCCTCCGGAAGCGAGCACTATGCAACATGCTGATTCAGGCGCCCACTTAATTTTGAGATTTTTTAGATTGCCTTTCACGCACGCTATTAAAATATCTATAATATCAGTTTTGAGTATTCTCATGTATGACTGGGTTTCAGGATCGCCAAAGCGGGCATTAAATTCAATAACTTTGGGTCCTGTTTTGGTCAGCATGATACCGGGATATAAAACTCCGATAAACGGACTACCTCTTTTCTTTAATCCATTCAAGGTTGGCCCTATTATTTTATTTTTTATTTCTTCTATAATTTCTGGTTTAATTTCCAAAACCGGAGTAATAGTTCCCATACCACCAGTATTCGGGCCACGATTCCCATCATAGGCCCGCTTGTGGTCTTTTGATGTTGGAAATATTGAAAACGTTTTGCTGTCAGAGAACACATGGATTGAAATTTCTCCACCCGTCAAAAATTCTTCAATGACTACCCGGGCACCTGCTTCGCCAAAAACTTTTGATTTCATCATATCTTCCAATCCTTGAATCCCTTCTTTTAAATTTTTGACAATAAGAACTCCTTTACCTAATGCGAGACCATCTGCTTTTATTACCAACGGAAATTTTTCGTGTTCAATATATTTTTTAGCTTTTGAAAAATCAGTGAAAGATTTAAATTTGGCAGTTGGGATTTTCTCTTCATCCATGAATTTTTTGGCAAAAGACTTTGACCACTCAATTTTTGCCGCAGCTTTTGTGGGGCCGAAAACGGGAATCTTAAGGCGCTGTATTTTATCTACAATTCCTTCCGCTAAATAACTATCAGAACCAACAACCACCAGGTCGACCTTGTGCTTTTTTAACCAATCAATAATTTCATTTGTTTTGACTAGAGGGATGTTTTTTGCGATAGAAGCGGTGCCGGCATTGCCGGGCGCAACATACATATTTTTTACTTTTGGAGACTGTTTTAACTTCCAGACCAGAGCATGTTCTCGGCCTCCGCCTCCAATGACAAGAATATCCATCAGTATTTGATTGATTTTAATTCGGCGAGGATGTTTTCGGGGATGGGGATGGCTTCGCGGATGGGGCTTTTGCCAGGGTAGCGCCAAGCGGTGATGATGACTTTCTTTTTGCCAAGCAAGGTTTGCATCTTATCCATCACGCTTACGCCTTTCGGGCCGGATTTTTCGGCGTACATCACCCAGATTTCTTCTTTCCAGGGGAGAGGCTTCCCATTCTGTTGTCTCCCTGCGGGAGATCTCCCGGAGGGAGACATAACAGCAATGGTATCAGGCGCGATACCCTTCTCACTTCGATATGGACTGCGGATGACTCGTTTCACTCGGTCGGCTGATAAACCGTAATATACCATTTTGCCGGCGACATGATTAGTCCAGTGGTACTGGGAGCCTCCCCCACGATTCAATTTCTGCTGCAAGGCCTGCATTCGGCCTCCAGCTTCAGGAAAATTTCTCGACATAGGCACCGCTATGTCTCGAGAATTTTCCTTTCGCTTCGGCGCGAATCCAGACCTTTCGCGACGAACCGAATCGCGCGGGAGGCTCCTGGCATCGTTTTTAGGAAGTTGTATACGCACTTCGCCATTAAAACAAAAAGCACCGACTTTCGCCAGTGCTTTTTGTTTTGCTGTTTACCTAGTATACCAACATCGACTTGCCTTTCGGCTGGCTCGTCGCAAGCGACGAGCTGGTCAATGTTGTATTACTAGGTTAGCGATCGTTGCGATCACCATAACCGCCTCGATCGGAGCCGCCTCGGCCTCCGCCGAAACCGCCGCCCATCGGACGTCGCGGAGGACGTTCAGTCATAGGCCGAGCCTCATTGACTGTTAGATTTCGGCCATCAAGGTCCATGCCATTGAACTTTTCAATAGCGGCCATTGCTGCCTCATCAGATGCCATCTCCACGAAAGCGAAACCACGTGATCGGCCTGTCATCTTGTCCATCATCACTACGACGGACGTGACTTCACCAACCTGCGCGAATGTTTCGCGAAGACCGGCTTCAGTCGTGTTGAACGACAGGTTTCCGATATATAATCGTTTTGCCATTACTTAACTTACAACTGACTACTTACAACCGACAACGAGAGTTGTTAGTTATTAGCGGTTAGTTGTTAGTTGAATTACTAGTAGGGCGACCCCTCGTCGAGTCCCTGCTAGCGACCTAAGCCGCCGTGAGAATCTACCGAGTTCCTACAATACGGGCATTGTAGCATATTCGGCCACTATGTGCAATATGTCATAAAATAGGCCCCAAAAACGGCCTATTTGCCCAACCCGGATAGTGAATATCCGACCATTTCAGAATGCGACAAAGTCGCCAGTCGGATATCTACTACCGGGCCAATATCTTATCAATAATAGCTTGAAAAGTGGTAAATGGGGCGGCGCCGACCGAGTTACCGCTACTATCGGCGACGAGCTGGCCGTTGATAAACGTGGCCGGCGTGCCATTCACCCCGACAGCGCTTCCAGACTGCGTTTCTTGCTGGATAAGAGACGCGTAAGTATCGGAATTGAGACAAGTATTAAACTGCGAGGTGTTCAAACCGAGAGCAACGGCAAATCCTTCAAGTTTCGCCTTGGAGAACGCTCCGGAATTCTCCGAGCCTTGATGGCTATAAAGATAATCGTGGTACGCCCAAAACTTGCCTTGGTCGTTCGCGCATCGCGCCGCTTCGGCCGCCCAAATCGATTCTTGGCCGAGAAATGTATAATCTTTCCACACAAATCGAGCTTTGCCCGTGTTCACATATTCACTTATAAACATCGGTTGATTTTGTTGGAAATATCTTTGGCAGTACGGGCATTGGAAATCGCCGAACTCGACAACCGTCACTGGCGCATTAGCATCGCCCAGCATCATGGCATTGGTCAGGTCGATATTTACTTTCCCGGCTGGTTTTTGAACTCCTCCAGCAATTTGAGCAACTGTATTCTGACCAGCACTGTAACGGACGTAGAGAATAGAACCGCTAATCAAAATAGCGGCAATTAATATTGAGACCGGCAAAATTAGTTTGGTTTTGTCAAAACCCGGTCCGCCGGTGAAGACATGCGGAACCGGAGCTGGAGCCGCGGGCATGTCAGTCAGCTGAACGATTGGTTCGGCGTCAGTGTCGTATTGAGGTGTATTCATCCCGTCAGAAGTCGTAGAAACGAGTCAGACACTCTGATGTGAGACCGAAGCTACGATGATTAATTTAATGTTTGACTTTCAAACCCGTAAGGGCGACTTCCTACGGGATTCATAATTTAAGTGTAGCACATTATTTATTAAATTGAACTGTGTCTAATACCGACTCCAACGCATCCGCAACCATTTGCTTGTCATATTCCTTGATTCCCGAAGCGACCGGATAATTCTGGATATTACTATAATGGATTACATATTCAAGCACCTCGCACCCGCCGTTGCGCACGGCCCGATAGCTCGTAAACTCATAATAGTTGCCCGCGGCGGCATCAGTTCGCGTAAATTCGCGAAATACCACTCCGCCAATCGACCGTGATGAATATGTATCATGATAGCCAAACGTTGATGGCGGATTTAAACACTCCGCGACCGCAGTCGGTTCGGTGCTGACCCCGATGCGAAGCGATGCGTCGCCGAAATTCGTGCGGGGTTCAAACGAGCGCGGAATATTGACGCTCGCGATTTCATTGCCATTCGTCAGTCCATATAAGTCCCATTCGGCCAGCGGACCGGTTTGGCCGGGCTTCACTTGGAACGCCGGTGGATATTTTAAACTCACGCCGAATTTCTGATTCGTATAGTTTCGCCAGCTGGAATAATCGGGCGGGGCGGTTGGTATTGGCGTGGATTTTAAATTAAACAAAGTCTCCGTAACCGGCGCGTAATACAAAAACAATAGACCGGCCGCGACCGCCGCGATTGTTATCATGATCCGATAAGATTTAGAAAATACCCTCATGATACCTAGTATACAACGAAAAATATCGCTATACTATCAGCATGATTCATACGAGCCATGGCTTGCGTATTTATCGCAAGCACGTCCACGTCTTGATTGCTTTTGGCGTTCTCATTTTACCTATCGTCTTTATTTTCTTCGGGGGTTGGATAAGCCATATCTCGGTTCGAGCTCTCGGCACGGCCTTAAGCGTCTCTGGCTATCGCCTCTTCATCGCGTATGTAATTTCAGCCATCATCGCCCTGGTGCTGGCCATCGCGCTGGGCCAAGGCAAAGTCGGCGATTTCTTTATTCCCGTCTTTGATTTGCTCCAAAACATTCCTTCCTTCGCTCTTATTCCTGTGTTTGCGCTGGTGTGGGGCTATACCAATACCATGGCCATCGGTTTTGCGGTTTCAGCGATGATTTGGCCGATATTGTTCTATGTCATCAGCGCCATCCGCACCGCCAAGACCGACTTCAACGAAGCGGCGACGGTTTTTGGCGCAACCGGTTGGCGCCGTTTTTCGTCCTACCTTTTGCCCTTAAGTTTCCCCGCGCTGGTCACCGGCTCAATCGTGGCCGTCAGCATCGGCTGGGAAGCCGTCATCGGCGTGGAAATTATCGGATTTTCCAATGGCATCGGCAATTTTCTCACCGCCAACGCCGGCGCCAACGGCAATCACGCCCTCGTCTTCGGCCTCATCGCCCTTCTGCTCATCGTCTTTTCGATTAACAAACTAATCTGGCTCCCGCTTCTTAAACGCTCTCAACTATATGCCGAATAATATCCTGACCGTCGAGCGCGTCCAGCACACTTTCCCCGAAGATAAAAAGAAATTCGAGGCGATTCGAGATGTCTCGTTTTCGGTCAAGCCCGGCTCGTTCACAGCCATCGTCGGACCGTCCGGCGGCGGCAAGTCTACCCTTCTGCGGATTATCGCCGGTCTCATCAAGCCGACCGGCGGGGATATTAAAATAGAAACTAATAAAATTGCGCTTGTTTTCCAAAACTTCGCGCTTTTCCCTTGGCTCACCGCCTTTGAGAATATTGAATTCGGCCTCAAAATGTCCGCCAGAGGCGGATCCGCCTCTGGCGGAAAGTTCCTAACCAAAAATGACCGCCACAAAATCGTCCATCAAAAAATCGCCGAGGTGGGCCTCACCGGATTCGAACACAAATATCCCAAAGAACTCTCGGGTGGGATGCGCCAGCGCGTCGGCCTCGCCCGGGCCTTGGCCGTCAGCCCCGACCTGCTCCTGATGGATGAACCATTCTCCAGTCTCGACACCTTCACGGCTGAAAAACTCCGAAAAGACCTCCTCGATATCTGGCTAAAATATAAAATGACCATCGTCATGGTCACCCACCTCATTGAAGAAGCAGTCGCACTTGGCGACGAAGTCATCGTCCTCTCCGCCCGCCCCGCCCAAGTCAAATCCACCACGCCCATCCCCCTTCCCCGCCCCCGCAACCTCCGCTCCCCCGAGTTTTTCCGCCTGGTGGACGAGCTGACGGCGCAGATTGAACAATAAATGTCTATGAAAATAATCCTTTCAACACGAAATCCAAGTAAGGCGGAACAGATTCAAGCTATATTCAAAAACACAAACATCTCAATAATTACGCTTGCAGATGCAAATATTGAAGGAGAGGCTGTCGAGGATGGGGATACTCTTCAAACAAATGCGCTGAAAAAAGCGTTGTTTGCACGCGAACACTCTAAAGATAAAATCTGGACCATGGCTGATGATACTGGACTATTTATTGATGCCCTTGCCGGCGAGCCAGGAATTAAAGCCGCCCGATGGGCCGGAGAAACTGCGACAACTGATGAGATTACTCGGTATACGCTAAAGCGGTTAGAAGGGATCAGTAATCGCTCGGCGACTTTCGAAACAGCCGTAGCCATAGTTTCTCCAACGGGTGAGAAGCACCTTTTTAGTGGCAAAGTTCGTGGATATATTCTAGAAAATCCTCGAGTTAAACCTCAACCCAAAATGCCCTACAGCCCCATCTTTATGCCAGAAGGCGAAAAACTTGTATGGGCCGAAATGTCAGTGGAACATGAGAACAGTATTTCTCATCGAGGCAAAGCATTCCGCCAAGCCCGCGCTTTCTTGGAAAAAATACTATAGTTTATTGCGCCAGGGCGGCGTCGACGCGGGCTTTGAAGTCGGTGAAGTTTTGGATGCCGACTTCTTGGAGACCGTTGACGTAAAAAGTCGGGGTCGAATTGACGCCCAGCGAAGTGCCGTCTTGCTGGTCCCCCGCGATGACATCGCTGTATTTTCCAGCGGAAACTTCGGCTCGGAAACGATTGACGTCGAGTTTTAATTGAGCGGCGTAGCCGACAAAAATCGACATCGGGTCGGCCGAATTCACCCAGATATCTTGATTGGTATACAACAAATTATACATGCCCCAATAATTGCCCTGGGCGCCGGCGGCTTCAGCGGCTTCAGCGGCGACAAGCGCGTATTGGTGCTGGGGCAGGGGGAAATTACGAAACACAAAATTGACTTGGGGATTGTCTTTATACAAAGCCAGGAGTTGTTCGACAATCGGATAAGCCGCCCCGCAGGCCGGGCATTGATAGTCGCCAAATTCAACAAGATTTACTTTCGCGTTCGGACTGACCGTGCTATGGCTATTCGCCTTGATAAGCTGGTCTTTGGCAACTGGCGCCGACGCGATTTTGTTATTGCGGACAATTAAAAATCCAAGGCCGCCGAATATCACGATAAACACTGCAATCATTATTACTATTTCTTTACGCATGGTTTGATTTTCCGTAGAATGCCATCAGAAAAGTTATTAAAGCGAACGCCACCAGGGATAATAGCGGAATGGTGATAAAATTCAAGACCGTAAAAGTTTGAGTCACGCAGG
This sequence comes from Candidatus Yanofskyibacteriota bacterium, assembly GCA_003151795.1. Lineage (GTDB taxonomy): Bacteria > Patescibacteriota > Minisyncoccia > 2-02-FULL-40-12 > GWA2-44-9 > 2-01-FULL-41-21. The sequence goes on from PLYL01000014.1 coordinate 32,872, forward strand.
AAACACCAAGAGTGCAGGGCGCTAAGCTTTCAGAAATAACATGCCACACGAGCAGATTATGGTACACAGCAATGGCGAGGCCAATGAGGCTTAACGGAAGAGCGTATACCGAGACGGCTTTATCTTTTATCAAGATACCAATCCCGATGATAAAAACCAATGGATACATAAAAATATCCTGCCACCAGCATAAAAGGCAACGCGGAAAACCTAGGACTTCCGCGAAGTACACACTGCCAACCAAAGACACCAGGGCAATCGCCCAAGCCAGATAGACGCTGTATTCCGATAGCCAAGATTCAGTTCGCATCGCGATTTAATTATCATACCAAAAGAAAAGAATCCCGACTAGCCGGGATTCTTTTCTTCGACAACCTAAAAATCGCGTCTATGCCTTCCAGCCCGTGAAAGCGACGTAGATAGCGCTTAATCCTACGAGGTCGTAGACAACGCGAGACAGAGTACTCATGTCCCCGAAAATCATAGCGACAAGATTATAATCGAACAGTCCGACCAAGCCCCAGTTGAGGCCCCCGATAATCACGAGGACTAGGGCAATTTTATACAACATATTTATATATGCACGAAAATCTTGATTTGGGTTCGACCGATCCTCGGGGGGATCCTAGCCCCATTATCGTACAATCCTAAAAAACGATAAATAGGGTTATGAACAGCGCCTGGATTTGCCTCGGATGAAGCCTGAAACAAGAAGCCGGGCCGATACGTAATGACTTGCGCGGAGCTAGTATGAGTCGATCTGGCTCCTTTATTAATTAACAACAAAACAAATGAAAAACAACAAATATATCTCCTTGGCAGTTTTAGGCAGTCTTGTGTTAGCTGTTCCGGTCTTCGCCCAAACCTCAACCACCGCCACGCCCCCGGCGGGATTGCATGGTGTTAGAGGCGGGATGATGGGCCGCGGCGGCATGATGGGTATGGGCATGCGCCCGAGCGTCGTCGGCACGGTCGCTTCCGTAAATGGCACGGCGCTGACGGTGACCAGTATGAGCAGAATGGGTTGGAATAAGAATGGCGGCACTCCAGCCGTCACTCCAGCCGTCACTCCCGCGCCAGTAACCTACAGCGTTGACGCCAGCAAGGCCACGGTTACCAAAGCCGGCGCCGCCTCGACCGTTTCCAGTATCGCTGTCGGCGATATGGTCATGATTCAGGGCACGGTCACCGGCACTAATGTCGCCGCCACCGCCATCCGTGATGGAGTACCGGCCAAAGTCCAGAAACCGGAACCAACGCCCCTTATCCAAGGTAATGGCCAACCAATCATCGCGGGCACTATTTCCGCGATTAATGGTTCGACGCTGACGATAACCAATAACAGCAACGTGACCTACGCGGTTGACGCCTCCAACGCGAAAATTCAGAGCAAAGGAGTCCTCTCGACCGTTTCAGCGGTAGCCGTCGGCGACAATGTCGTCGTCCAGGGCACGGTTAACGGCACGGCCGTAACCGCCTATTCCGTCACCGATCAGGGAGCCACGCCGGCGCCATCAATTCAGTCAAATGGTGCACCAATGGCTCATGGCAATATCTTCGGCGGTATCGGCCAGTTCTTCAAGCACCTCTTCGGCTTCTAAACAGAATCGAAAGTAAAATAGTTCCTTATGGCATTCACGCAACAGCCCTGCTTTATAAAGTTCGGGGCTGTTGGCGTCTGGCCGATATTTTTATAAAATAACCTTATGAAGAAATATATCCCTTTCCTGATTATCGTCGCGCTTATCGCCGCCAGCGATATCGGCGGTTTGGTGTTGTATAAAAAAGAAATCGTAAAACAGCAGCAAAGCCAGACCGCTTCGGTTTCCGCCCTCCAAAAAGAAGTTACGACGCTCCAGGCCCAGCTGACGCTGGTCAGCAAACAGCAAAGCACGGCCGGCATGTCCGCCCAGGATGTAGTCACGTCCGCGGTCGCCAAAACAACGCCTTCGGTCGTCTCCATCGTCATCAGCGAAGACGTGCCTCAATATAAAATCGTCTACCAAAATCCTTTCGGCGATGATCCGTTCTTCAAAGATGCCGGCATCCAAGTCCCCGTCTATGTGCCGACAGGCCAAACTCAATCCCAGAAAGTCGGGGCGGGCAGCGGTTTTATCATTAGCGCGGACGGTTACATCCTGACCAACAAGCACGTCGTGGCTGACGCCAATGCGAGCTATACGGTCCTCTTGTCGAACGGCAAACAACAAACGGCCCAGGTTATTTACAAGGACCCGACGAACGATATCGCCATTGTTAAAATCGCCGGCACTAACTACCAGCCCGTTAAATTCGGCGATACAAACAGTCTGCAACTCGGCCAGACCGTCATCGCCATCGGCAACGCCTTGGGCGAATATAACAACACCGTCTCGATGGGCGTCATTTCGGGTCTGAACCGAACCATCCAAGCTTCGAGCCCGGATGGCAGCACGGAAACCCTGACCGGCGTCATCCAAACCGACGCCGCCATCAANNATCAATCCGGGCAATTCCGGCGGACCGTTGCTGGATTTGAACGGCAATGTTATCGGTATTAACGTCGCCACTATTCAAGGCTCCAGCAATATCAGTTTCTCTATCCCTGAAAGCACTTTCCGAAGCATCATTAAGACCGCCATCAATCGATAATTCTAGTACCCGCCGAGACTGCACTGCTTGGCGACTCCGAAAATAGGGTCGCCGAAGACGGCATTGGAACAAGTCGTCCCGTTCGTGAAGGTTCGGTAAACATAGACGCCATTCGCGCCATACCGGACATTTTGCGTGCCCGCGAAAGAGCAGAATCCGTTTTCACTCGCGCATGAGACCCAGTTGCCGGAATTGTTGTAATTATTACCGGAATTCGCGTAATTAATCGCCCCCACCGTAACATTGAGCGCGCTGCAATTGGTCGAGGATGAACAGACCACGACCGAAACATTGCCGTTCGCCAGCCCTTGAAGGTTCAAGGTACTGCCACTAAGCACCGCCGAGAGAACGCTGGAATTGGAATTATAGAAGATACTATAATTTCCGCCGTAATAACCATAATTGTACGTGTTCCCGCTAGAGACGGAGACGGTCATGGTTTGGCCTATGGCTAGCGCCGGATTATTCTGGCTGAAGGCAATGGCCGGCTGGACCGGATTATTATTATATACGGGCGGAGGATAGTAGTTGGTTCCGCCGTTGCCCACCGTCACGTAAAGCGACGCGCACTGGCCGCCCGTTTGGCAAATCGAAATCGTATCGCTGCCGTAGCTAATCGCGGAAACGCTGACAGTACTGCCGCTGATGTAGGCTGAAACGATATTGGAGTTGGGATTGCTCGAAATATAATATCCGCCGTTGCCGTTAATCGTTACTGTACTGCTCGCTCCGCTGTTGAGTGACAAGCTGCTGGGACTAAGCGAAATCTGGCCGCCATAGTAGTTGGTGCCTCCGTAATAATTGCCTGTGGCAACAGTAACATAGAGAACGGCGCAACCGCTGCCGGTCCCTGCCTGTCCGGCAGGCAGGCCGCCGGAAGAACAGACATTGAGCGAACCTGTGCCGGTAGCGAGACCTGTCACTTGAAGACTGTTCCCGCTAATCACGGACTGAAAAACATTCGCCCCGCTGGGATACATCGTGTACGGCGTATTTCCGCCGTAGATCGTAATGTTCACCGCTTGGCCGACGGCCACCGACGCACTGGTCTGACTAAGCGTTAACGAGCCGTAGTTGTTTCCATAATTATAGTTGTTGTAATTATTATTATAGCTCGACGGCCACGCAACGCTCGATGAAGTCTGATTATTCACGACGGCATACACGCTACTGCCGGCAACAAGCCCATAGGTCGAAGAACTCACTGTTGTCGAAAGATACCCGCTGGAATTAGTGAGGCCGAGATTCTGGGACTGCATCCCGTAGCCGGAATTCTGATAATACAAGATCGCGCTCGCGTACGGGTCGCCGTACACGGTGATAGCCACCGAGTCCCCGCTTCCGGTCGCGGAAACCGACAAGGTCGGCGTCATGGCCTGGACCGCCTGTGAGGCTAAAAATAGGCCTGCCACAAGGACGAACACGGCGCAGAGGCGTAAAAATATTTGTTTCATATTTTTAGAGGAGCCTATCCCAGCTAGGCCCTGGTTAGTTAATATCTCCCTTATACACCTTATCCCTATTTAATACAAAGGTTTAATTATCGATACCCCTAGTCTTGGCTCTATTTTTAAAATATGAGACTATTCTGATATACTACAACCACTATACCCGTCAATATTCACAAAAAAACAGAGTCTCCGCTATACCTAATTTTTGGCGAGATAGCGGCGCTGTGGACGCTGGCTAATATTGGATACTATTTCATCCTCCCGCTTTTAGGTTTTAAATTAAGTTATAACTCGGCGCCGCTTGCAATCGCGATATATTTTTTGATATGGGCCGCGATAAGCATCGCCTACTTCTGGCCCATATTCAAAAGGCGCCTTCCTAGCAAACATAGTATCTGGATATCCGGGGGGCTAAGTCTGGGTCTCGCCGGATTGGCCTGGGTTCTCTTGTACATACTTTCACGCTTGCCCGCCGTCCAAGGCACGCTTCATGCCCCGTATACCGATCTCCTGTTTGCCAATTCTTGGTACTTCCTTCCGAAAGCTCTTGAGATCCTTGCCCAGCAGATTTTGATAACGGTCCTCGTCTTTGAGCTGTACCACCGATTCAAGTCGCTCAAAGAAGTAATCATCGGCTACGCGATATGTTTTGGCGGGGCCCATATTCTTCTGTATTCGATAACCGGCGCGCCGACACTGTACGCGTTGATTATGATTGTCGCGTCAGTCTTGTCGGCGCTTATATTCCCCTATTTTATTCTTAAAATCCGCGGCGGCCTCGTCTATACCTACGCCATCCACTTAATTTTTTATATTATCTTGGGAATTCTCTTCCACACCTGGGCCCTCCCCGGCTACGCTTTGAAATAATTACTCGACTCGGTTCTTCTTGGATTTGCGGTCGGCGAGCATTTTGGCTTTGATGGCCCGGCGCTTCGCGGTCTTCGGCGAATTTGTCCTTCTCGTAAGCGTACTGCCCAGCGGTCCGTGTCTTTTTTGTATTCCCATAAATTTTAATTATTTTATTTTTCTGTTCCTTAATCATCGCTTTATCATAACCATCCTATCAGATACCGATTATATTGGCCAGCTCTCTTTTTATTCCCCTTATCGCCGGGCTTTAATTATTCGAAGATTAAGTCCATACTGATGATACTGTGAAAAAATCAAGCCTAATTGTCGTCGTACTTCTCGCTGGCGCCGTAGTCGGCGGGGTGATTCTGTCCCAAACAAAACCGCCGGCTTCTGATATTCCGGGCTACACCCAAAATCCGGCGTCTTCAATGAAGCCCGGGACATCTTCTTCGCCAAAGCCGTCTGTACCCGCCGCAATCCCCGCGACTCTTTCGCTCAAGGTGCCCTTCACGCCCCAAGCGCCGACCGGCAACTGGGACCAGCTCCATAACGAAGCCTGCGAAGAGGCCGGCGCCATCATGGCTGAAGCGTATTTTTCTGGCGACACCCGAGCCGAACTTCCCGCAACTGAAGTCGAAGACCAGATTACAAAATTAACCAACTGGGAACAAAGCACCTTCGGATATTACTTGGACACAACGGCTCAAGAGACGGCTCAGATGATACAGTCTGTCTATGGTCTGCATGCCACAGTCGTACAGAACTACACCGAAGCGGAAATCAAGCAGGCCCTCCAAGAAAACGAAGTCGTCATCATTCCCGTTAACGGCCAACTCATCGGCAATCCCTACTATCGCGTGCCCGGCCCGATATATCACATGCTCGTCGTACGTGGTTACACCGCGACCCAACTCATCACAAATGATTCAGGTACCAAGCGTGGCGAGAATTATCTCTACTCTTTCTCAACTCTCAAAAATGCTCCCGCGGATTGGGATCATGCCACCAATACTATCGATGCCACGTCTCTCATGATTGTGGTTTCGAAATAATCTTTCATGGAAAACCTTTTTTCAAATAAAACCTATGCGAGCATAGCGGTGGTTGTCGCTATCTTTGTCGGTTTTTTTATTTATCATCAATACGGCCCGCTACCCGCAACACTCAATCTCGCCGTGCCTTTTACCGACCAGGCTCCGACCGGCAACTGGGATCGGAATGAAGACTGCGAGGAGGCCAGCATCACCATGGCTAATGCCTTTCTCAATGGCAATCATGACACAACCTTGCCGTCGGATGTTGCGCTTACCTATATAACGTCGCTCAAGAACTGGGAAGCCGCGAACATCGGCTACAACGCCAACACTGGGGCATACGCCACCTCCAGCATGGCTGAAGGAGCTTTCGGAATAACCGTCCGACAAATCGCAAATTACACTGAAAATGATTTAAAACGAGCCCTCGCCGACGGTCACGTCGTCTTACTTCCCATTAATGCTCAACTGCTTGGTAACACTACGTATCTCAATGGCGGACCTCTCTATCACATGATTGTCGTGCGTGGCTACAATACTTCCGGATTTATCGTCAACGATCCCGGCACTACCGATGGCAACAGTAATGCCTATTCGTTCGCCACCCTCCACAATGCCGCCGCTGACTGGAATAATTCGGCAAAAATCATGGACTCAACCATAAAAATCGCCCTCGTCCTCTCGAAGTGATTCTATTTTGGGTCTTTATGAGCGACCATGCTCGAGTTCTTGCTGTACTATTAAAGCGCGGGCGCGCCACAATTATCAAGATCTTTAAGAGTGAGCGGGTCGCTGGCTGATGATCGTTGGGCCATGACAGCGCACGGCAAAGTGAGCGGGGGCGGCCTTTTGCCAGCCTCAAAGTCGGCCGTCGTCAGCCCGCCGCGCCATTCAAAATGGGGCGGATCAACTTGGGTAAGCCCGCAATACGCGCCAATCTTGGCCAGCTTATCAAAGTCAATGTTATATCCTCGCCACCGGTCCACCACATCTACCGCAAAGCCATAATTATGAATGCTCTTCCCGGGCTCGGCCCAGCTGACAATATGTCCGTCAACGGTCCGGCCTGAATCATATATGACGGACTGATCCGCCAGACTCCGGAAACCCGATGCAATCCGCAAGGTGTAGCCATATACGGCCGCGGTTGGGATAAAGCACTCATTAACTTGGGTTAAAAAGTTTGGATCAAGCGCCGTCGGTGCGGGTATGGCCGGTTGCACTATGGAAGCGGTAAGAGTAGGAAAATGATATTTAACTAAGGTAAATCCACCGATTATACAAAACAAAAGAATCACTATCATAATAATATGGCGAAAGAACCTTTTTAAACGCGATGCAATATTATCTTTTGAATTTCGCATAAAATTTAAGAAAGTAATTTATTTTTTAGTAATATAGAAAAAATCTTTTTTGTAACCATGCAAATAGCTGTATGAGCCATCGATAAGTCCTTGCATAACTAATACCGAAGTATAATGGTTATTCGAGAAGTCATTAAAAATATTAAATCTCACCCAGTTCGGGTTGATATCCAATTGCATGGCATTCACCGCCCCGGCGGCTTTCAGAGCCGCAGCTAATATTGAAGGCACGAGGGCATTGCCCGCCGCGAATATTAAGTTCCCTTGAGCGGTAATGCCAATCCCTGACCGCCAGGTATAGATATCAGTAGTAATTGTTCGGCCCCAGAGTTTTTTATTAGTTTCATCTTGAGTGCCAATGATGCCATTTTCGATAAGCATAGGACAGTTCTGACGGACAAAGGCAATGTCGTTACCAAGATCCTGGCCTTCATATTTCACAATCTCTATTCGGCCGTCAGTATGTCCTACTAAAGTAGCCAAATCGTTCTGAAGTGGCAGATAGGTAGTTTGTCCAACAATCATTCCGTATTGTCCATCTCTGTACTGAAAACCGCCATCAAAAGCGGCTACTAAAATACCCTGATCATGGACGCTTTGAGGAATCATGCCCGGGCCAGGTTTGCCTACTTTACTGCCTGGTTCAACAGTTCCGGCCACACTGTACATCTGGAGTTTAGACATATCCATTTGGACTAAGGTCGCAAAAGCGTAAGAACGACTTGGATCCGGACGGATGAAGGTGTCGGCAAGAACAATCTGATTCGGAAATAGACTTAAGGAAATGTTTTGCCATTGTCCCTCACCGGTGAGAGGTGTCGAAACAGTAGTCGATACTAAGTCTAAATTAAGATGAGAACTAGATAGACCCTTATCCGTCACTATAATCGGCTTATTATTACTTCCAAGAAAAGGATCTGGCGGCTTTTCCAAAGAATACTTAATTTGGTTAATCTTATCTGAACTGTTAAAAAATATTCTCTCAAGAGCAACGACATTAGCATCTCCAATCAAAGGACGTAATACTTGATCGGTAAAATTGGCGGCGGCTGAAGTATTAAGTTTTATGAAAAGTACCAGTGCTACTAATATTAGCGTAATGATACCTATACTCCAGTATATGAATCGTTTCCATGGAGATCTTTGATGGGTTCGATGGGAATGATGGTTTTGGTTGTGCCAATTAGTAGGATATGTGGGATTCATGATTTTAATTATTGAAGTAAATTAGCCACGCACCGAAAACCAACATCATTAATATTCGTCTTATTGGGTACAGGCGTTAAATGCATACTAAAAGCACCATCAACTGCGCCATGGTTCCACTGACCTCCACGAATAAAACCGTAGATCGTGGTATTTGTATCAACGCCACTACTGTAATGAAAAATCCTACCCACGCCGTTGTTGGAATTCCAAGTTGAGTTAGAAGGACGGAATGAATCATAACCGAGCGACGATCCTCGGCCGTTATCAGTAATCACACTGGGCAAGGCACCAGGCGCGAATTCGCTGGACAACCAACCAAGATCAAGTTGCCCTTTGCTTTCAGACTTGGGTTCGTCCTTGCGCAGCACAGTGCCAGCTACCCATTGCCAGACATTTCCGGCAAAATCCCAGATGGTATTGCCATCACTCAAAGCAAGTGTCCGTTTCTGTGAACCGTTGCCCCCCCCGCATGCATTCGAACCGTCGGTGGTAGTTCCGAAACAGGGTTGATTATCGTTTCCAGCGATGAGAGCGCTGTCATTATTTGATCCACCAGCACTGGCTTCATTGTTGCTGTCATTGTGGCCATTGGCGAGGATCTTGCCCGCCGTGCCCGGAGGAAAACCACAACTCGTTCCATTTTTATCGCACCAATTACTGGGCACTTGTTCCACGTTTCGGGCGATAGTCATCCATTCGTTATTAGTAATCAAATGCCAGCCCATTTGAGCACAGTAATTTTCAGCGTTGTCAGTTCCATTTCCCGACTCTGGAATATACGTGATAGGAAAACCAGACGTGGTTGAGACAATCTGCTTACCGTTACTAGAAGTGCAAGCAGCACCCGCCCCATTATTCTTATACGTACCGTACGCATGGCTATTACTTTCTCCGGAACTTGTGCTACCAAGCCGTGGCTGTAAACCGACGGTTGGATCAGAGGTATTAGCGCATTTGGCATCGTATTTCATCACGCAAAAATCAGCCGTGTGATACAGCGGACTGCCGGGCACTCTGATAAAACCAACGGGGCAGGTCGGCTGAACCACGGTATCTATGGGCGAAGAAATTGAACTTTGGACAACAGAAACTTGATTATGAGTTTGCCGGGTTAAATAATATCCCACAATTAACAAAATAACGACCAATATCACAGAGGAAACTTTTTTCATAAAAACTATGGTTGTCTCTTGAACAAGAGTAGGGATAGCTCAACCCAGACAACACTAGAGCCTATTCATTCTGTCATGACTAGGCACGGTAATCGCGTCCTTCTTCGTGATAGTCAGATAAATGACCGTGGCTAAAATGGTGGCAAGGAAAAGTCCGCTTGTTACTGTCGTGCCTAGGCCCAGACCGCCATCAGTGCGAGCTTGTGAAAGGTAATCCCCGATTGAAGCGCCGAGAGGGCGAGTCAAGATATACGCGATCCAGAATGATAAGACCGCATTCAGTCTGAACCGCATATGCGCGATAGTCACGATCGCAATCAATGCGACAAATATGGCCAGCGAAAGAAGATAGCCCAGACTGAACTGTTCTGCAATGAGGTCTCCGGCCGCCGTGCCTAACGCAAAAGTGAATAGAATAGCGAGCCAATACCATGCTTCCCGCTGATGGGTGACGATCGAGTGGATAGATAGTGTTTTCTCTTTTAGATACCAGATTGCGAAAGTCGCCACCAATGCGATAGTAAAGATGGTGGTAGTCGTCGTTAAGGCCACTCCGAAGTTATCCGACAGGTTATCAGTGATGAGCGTCCCAACAACGCTAATTAAGACAACCGCCAGCCAGTAGATACTGGGGATATATTTTTTTGATCGGAATTGGAAGAAGAGCGCGACAATTAGAAAAACCCCCATGATATACGTGAGGTTGGTCAAACTTAGATTGAGGTTTACGTTCAAAAAATCAGCGAATGTCTCGCCGACCGTAGTGCATAAAATTTTGATAATCCAAAAGAAAATAGTGACTTCGGGAACTTTATTTAACATTGAGCCATTGTTGCCCCACCAGTTTTTTAATGTATTCATATCGAAAAGTATAGCACAAATAACGAGAGTTGCGTTCCTCTAAGATGCGGCGTGTTTACCCTCAATATCCTTGCACGTAACCGCTAGATAGCCCACGAGACTAAGGATTATAACCAATAAAACTAGACTGATCAGCCCAGTGCCCCAAGCAAGGCCGCCCCGAGCATGGGATACTCCTACCCAATCCGCAAAGGAGGCTCCGAAGGGACGAGTCATAATATAGGCAAACCAGAAGGCAAAAATCTCATTTAGACCAAGCTTCCAATAAGCTACGGCTGGGACAGCAAACAAAATAGCAAATAGGATACCAGAAGCGAAATAACCCAAGTGCATGGTGGTCGCGGTCATATCGCCGACCGCCGTACCAAGCGCAAATGTAGTTAACACGGTAGCCCAATAAAAAACCTCCCTGCGGAAAGTATAAATACTATGGATAGACAGAGTTTTCTCGCTGGCATACCAGATTGCGAAGATAACCGCGAGCACAATCGCAAAGAATATAGTGGATGTGAGATATGGAATCCCCAGAACGATATGCAAAACGTCAGCGGCCATGGTGCCAAATATGCTGACCATAACGACAGCAAACCAATAAACCCACGCCTCATATCGGCGCGCTGAAAACTGCCATATTAATGAAGCTACTAGCACAGCGCCCGCGAAAGCTACCGCGAGTATCGGATTAAAGTGCTGAACGAGATAGTCTGAAGTCGTCTCGCCCATCCCGGTTGTTAAGACTTTAATAATCCAAAAGTATAATGTTACCTCCGGAACTTTTCTAAGATAATTCATCGTTCAATTTAAGCATTTTTATCAATAAAGTTCGAGTCCTATTTTAGGTCGACAAAAATAACCCGCATTAAATCAGGTTATTTTTCGGCGCTCCACTGACGCATTGATGTCAGAACCTATTCAGGAATATAACTAAGACTTGCCGTTGAGGTATTTGCTGGCAACGCTCAATGAGAATGATGTCAAAATAACAATAACGGTCGTGAAGAGAAGTTTTAATAAAATAACGTTCGGGCCATTGCTCGTGGGAGAAGTCGTTAAAACCATCAGCATTCCGATAACGCCGAAGGCGATGGATGCCCAGACGAATACTTTTGTAGCTATTTTTTGTCCCGACATAGTCGTGGATCCTCGATGCTCGACGAAGTCGGCATCGGGACATAATTCTTTATATTAGTATAGTACTTTTTCAACGATGAGGACAACCAGCCCAACAACACGGCCGACGCTTCCCTTCTCTAAGCTCTGCGCGCGCCCTTTTAATATGGAGTTCCCTTGTCTCCGGTTTCTTGACAGAGGTGATCCAGCAGATCCACTCATTACGCGCCAACGGCGTAATATCTTCCCATGCTGCTCGTGTTGCCGAATCAGTAGTGAGTATTTTCCGCAAATCCTCTGGCACGCTGTGCACTACCCCAGAAGCGATTTCTTTATTGGCCATAATCTTATCTTACCACAAAAAATAATACTGGTTTTACAAGATTATTTTTAGCTGCTCCGCCTGCAGGACGCATTCAGCGACCGAGCGAAGAGCGAGGAAGTACTAAGCACGGTAGTGCGCACGTGAACGTTGGATTGGGATAGGATTAAACAAGAGCTGATTTTCGCGTGTGCCGATAGTGGGCATGATGCGACAGGACGATCATCAATATGGGAATAATTTTGAAGAACAAAATGAACGAGAAGACGATTGCAAATCCGCACATGACCGACGCGGTTCCCATGAAAGATTGCGACGATAAAAGATATATAATACCGGTTGGCAACAAGAACGAAAAATATCCCACCAGTATCCAGAAATAGAGCTGCACTTTAATCCGATCACCGAATTTTCGAGCACGCATCATGTCTCTCAAAGCCAGCACCAGTCCAAGACACAACAGACCCAGATAATAGAGGGCAAACTCCGTATAGAAGCCGTGATTCATACTGAATATCACATAGTTGCCTCCGCAGACCGCGGCTTTTATCGCCGAGAAATAGAACATGTAAAAAATCACGCCAGCAGAAAGAGCATAGCCGACCGGCACCCATCGTTTTCGATCATGATCAGCTAGAGTGATAAAATCGAGTCCAAAAGCCGGAAGCAAGCTGATGGCCACGAATCCAACATATGCCCAAAACATCCCCGACCCTGGCGCAAGACAAATACGATATTCAGCCAATTGGAATATACCCAATCCAACCAAGGTCAGAATGCAGATTATCGTTTTTTGGCTTAATTTATAACGTACAAAGGCGACTAGAGCGAGCGTAAACTCAATAGTAAACGTGATAAGCATCACTTGAGGGGTGAAGCAAAATAATTTTGACCGGCCGTTAAACATACTACGCATCATATTGAGAGGGCCACATGGGCCAAGGCTATCACAGATTTCCAATCATTGAAACGAGCTTTTTTTAGAAAAATCAGGAACCTTTATTTATAATATCATTCCAGGTATTGATGATAATTTTCATGCTTTTTGAATGCGTTTTTATCAGGGCAGTATAGCTAGCGCACCACTTCGGTATCGTCACAACCTGTCCATTATTTTTTCCATAGCATGTCCAAGCTGTGACTATGGGCGCTTCTAATCGAGCGGAAATTTTAAGGTCCCGCATCAGAACAGATCCCCAGTAAGCATTGGACATACTATTTGTATTCGCGCTCGGATTTTTTATTATTTCATCTAAAGTTAAGCTATCCGGATATACCATTCCATCTTGTCCCGCTTGTTTCAAAACATTATCCCCGATTTCTTTTGGAGTATTCCCGGGGTAAATACTATTGAAAACACTCTGTAAAGAACTGAAATTATTAGAAGCATCATAATAAACCTGAACTCCATACCCTACCTGCCAGTTGCCGCTTTTATACCCTCCCTTACTCAAACAATCAACGCCGGGGCCAGAATATTTGTCCAGACAATTTGAAAAAGCCCAAGGATTTCTGCCTAGTATCCCCTCGATATCTACCCACCAAACAATTAATTGGGCGTCATCCTTATCAGACAACGACGGAATAATATTGTTTATAAAATATACCAGATTGCTTCTCGCTGTAGTATTTAGCATTTCCGTGGTGTCCGAATTTTCAAAATTATAATTATCTACATAATACTGCATGGTACGGGGATATTGACTTACGGTATTATTGTTAGTCACCAGAACAGCAGAGGCTGGCTTCGTCTCTTGAACCACTGGGATCGGCACGGCTGTTTGTTTAAAGGTCCATCGGAACAAACCGTATCCTACGGCCAACAAAGCGAGAGCAGACAATACAAATAAAAGTTTTTTCATAGTTTCTTATTAATCAGGGTACTATACACCTTTTAGGTGTATATGTCTTGAGTGGGTGCAACAAAAACACTCTAAATTATGAGGCAAGTTTGTGGCTCCCGCCTGCAGAACGCATTCAGAACGGTTGATTGGGCTAATATTAAAAAGGATTTGATAAGTTTTGGATATATTTAAAACAGAAAAGCCACCGCACCAAGAAGTGCACCTGATGGGTGGCCTTCCTGATTCAGTGGCGTTGGTCTTCTTCGAAGAACAGGTCGACAGTCTGATCGTGAGCTCGATACAGAGCGTTGATGTCGAGCCAGAGCTGATCTCGACCGTCATCGGGTCGAAGACCCGCAACGTGCCATGACTATGTTCTCTCGATAAAAAGAGTGCCTTCCCCGAGCACGATCTCTTCTCCGACATTTGGAGTCGTCGGGAACACCCCACGTAATAGATCACCGATGTGATGGGACTGCCGAGTTTCCTTGACCACCACTACCAGCCGCCCGTGACAGCCCTCTCTCCGAGTTTGCAACTGTCGACTACTCGTTGAGTGCGGACCATCCATCAAGGAAACACAGCCATATCGATCAGACCGGCGCTCCGACCCATCCCATGCAAGGACTCCGGAACCAAGGAACTCTCGCATACAACCTCCAATAAACACATGGTACCACATTTAGTGCTACTATGTCAACCTTAGCTCCCCGGACGCATTGATGTCAGAACCTTATTTCGGCTGATTGCCGTATGCCTCGTCCTGAACATTTGCTTCCGCGTCTGCTTTTGTTGCTTCAATGAGACCATCAATATGATTCGGCGGAGCATAGACGGTGTAGAGCTTGAGCGGAATCGTACCTGTGTTTACGAAATTATGTTTTGTGCCGGGCGTTACCACGACGACATCTCCCGCCTTAATAGCACTTTCTTTTCCATCCAAAATTGCTTTTCCGGTACCGCTCAAAAAGAATAACGTCTGTTCAGTGTATGTATGCGTTTCCTCACCAACTTCTCCACCAGGAGGAATACTCATCACTACCAGTTGACTTCTAGTGCCCGTGAAAAGGACTTTTCGAAAATTAGTGTTCCGCTCGGTTTCATTAATAATATTTGTCGCATATGGCATACCGGCTTTGCTATCTATGCGCGCTATATTATTCTGTTTATTTTGATAATAGTAATAAGTCCCAACCAAAACTACAACGAGAATCAATCCTATTAGTAGTACAGAGCGAGAGACTCCTTCTAATCTTTTTACCATATGCCTAGTGTACCACTGTCATAGAGTTATACAATCTCACCCTACTGCCCTGAAACATTTCTGCTCCCCAACGCATTGATGTCAGAACCTGTTGAAACACAAAACCCGCCTGTCACACGGGTCTGTGTTATTGGGCGGGATGCAAGACAAGAGTGGTTCAGATCTTGATTTTTAGTTGCCTACTTCTTGCTATGAACTTGCGCCGAAGGCTCTTTATAGATGCTACTTCGACATACCAGTGTCTTCGCAGATTTTTCTTCCGAAGCTTCCCTTCTTCGCACCACCGATTAAAAACTCCTCGTGAGACTCCAGTAATCCGACGCGCTTCAGATGCAAGCATTAAAACTTGCAGAGACTCAAAAGGCCTGGCGAGAAAACTTCTGAAATTTCCCTTAAGCAAGTTCATTAGAGAAGCACGTGGAGACGAAGCAGCTCGCCTGTTTGCTTCCCGAATTCTTTCGGGTCGGCCAGCTACATATTCCTTCGCTGGCTCAATTGAAGACCTCAGAACTCGTTCGCGCCCCGCAACTTCTTCAGTCTTTACAATTTCCAGATAATCAATGAAGTAGCGCATTGACCCTTTCGGAATCCCGGCTAGCCTTCCTGCTTCAGCCAGCGAGCATGTACGTCTCAAATCTGCCTTCAGATTCTTTACGACATATTCGGGTGCGGACTTCTCGCCATCAATTGTCGTGACTTTTAGACGTCCTTGTTTCGCCCAGGCATAGGCGGAAGAGGTGACATTATCTGCCACCCATTTCAGAGCGATATAGTCCATTACTTTTCTCCTCTGCTATTCAAGGAGGCTTATACTTGAGGACAGGCAACGTCTCAATCACCCGGAAACGTTCCCCTGTTGAAGGCCTCTCGTAGGCCACGTAACACTGATTGAGACCGCCAGGACTCCTCTTTCTTGGCACCCGTTTGAGTCTGGTCTCACCAATACCCAGATCTTCATCTCTGAGATAGTTCTTCGACCTTCGAGGAAGATCAAGGATCGCGTCTTCAGATAGTTTGATTTTGGGCCTTAGACCCACTTTCAAAAGCTTATTGAGGTTGCCGTGAAGAGCTTCGGCTAAACACCCTGCTTGTTCAGGTTTGATGTATCTGTGAAGGTGACCGACCTCAAGATAGCTGTAGTGATTCTGGCCCATCCGAGCGCGCTTAGCCACTTCTCTTTGTCGCAGCTTGCGCTTAAGACGGTAGGTACGGAGTAAATTTCCGAGTCTTGTTTCGCATGGCCTCATACCGACGCCAAGCGGTTGAAACTTACCTTTTGACATCGGCTTCTCCTTGGAGATTGTTAAAGATTAAAACAGTCTATTTTATATCACAGTTTAGTTATTTTGTAAATTAGAGCTCCCAGGGTATACTAAGTCTGTTGGCGCA
>PLYL01000015.1 GCA_003151795.1 Candidatus Yanofskyibacteriota bacterium
ATTCCAAGCTATTGGGATATTACGGCAATATTGACAAATGTGTAAGTTCTATGCTATAATCGAATAAGAATCGACATTCAGCATCTACCTTTAGAAGAAGTGGCTAACTACTTCAAAGGAGAGTGTTATGGATGTGATGATTCTGCTTCACCGGTTCGAAAGTCTTGGAGCGCTCGGCACCATCAGTGAGAAGGCGAAACTTTATGGCCCGTTTACTAGCCCAGACGACGCCGAAATGTTTCTGCTCAATCGGGGATGGGAACCTATCTATGGCTCGACCTCCGTTTTCCGAAAAACCTTTTCTCAACAACTTTTTAGGAAAGACGAGTGGCTGAGAAGAAGTGGAGAGGCAGAGATAATCTCAAAGCCTCACGAGAACAGAGCAGGCTTTCCAAAGTGAAGGACCAGGCGCCACAAAACATCGTGGCGCTTTTCTTTTTAAGCATTGATTTCTAGGCTTATTTTTGGTACTATGAAGGGACATGACCAGGTAGTGAAAGTCCGACAAGGTTTTAGTGTCGCCGCTTAATATCACTACCCGGAAATTAAGATTTAATCATATAAATTCGATATACCGTGCTTGGTCTAAAACCTAAGGCGGATGTCGGACTTCTACTACCTGGATGACCATTACCTGGTACGGACAAAGTTGCTTTAGGTTGGAGGCCAAAGAGGGCAGTGTTTTGATTGATCCGTTTTCCAAGGAAATCGGGCTGAAACCGCCACGGATTAAGGATGATGTGATTTTGGTGACCCATCAGCACCATGACCATAACGCGATTGAAGACGCCAATCCAGAGGCGTTTATCATTCAGAATCCTGGCGAGTACGAAAATCATGGGATTGCTATTCGTGGCATTCAATCATTTCATGATAATAAAGAAGGGACGGAACGAGGTTTGAACACTATCTATGTATTGAAGGCTGAAGATTTAAATATTTGCCATTTGGGCGACTTGGGCCACGTGCTGACCGACAAGCAAGTCGAAGACATCGGCGACGTTGATATTCTTATGATTCCGGTCGGGGGAACTTATACGATTGATGCTAAGACGGCGGTGGAAGTGATTAATCAGATTGAACCCAAGATCGTCATTCCGATGCATTACAAAATCGGCGACATGAAAGTTCCGCTCGACGGTCCGGAGAAATTTGTGAAAGAACTCGGGCTCACGCCGGAGAAAGTTGAGAAATATAAAATCCAGAAGAAATCGTTGCCAGCCGAAGAAATAAAATTAGTTATGTTCCAATTATAGAAATGAAAAGTATTATTCACGAAATCCGAAATCAGCCCCACCACGTGCGCCAGCTGGCGACCATTCTTTGCACCATCGCCGTGGTGGCGGTCGTGGTGCTGGTGTGGTTCAATTCATTCCAGCACGATATTTACGCACTGTTGAATCCGGACCAAAATCCTCAAGCCCAAGACCAGTTGTTCGCCCAGCAATCCAAATCATTGTTCGGTTCTATTCTGCAGACTATCAGCGATGGCAAGGCCCAGATATTAAATCTGTTCAGCGGCAAGAGCCAGACCGATGTCGTGCCGCCGGCTTCTCAAACCAATAGCCCGAGCGATGCCGCTCATCCCTTGCCCGTGTCGGGAAGTAAATAATCGCTACGCTTCATAGTTTCAGCGCTCGCTCGGAAATGTAATCAAATTCCATTTCCCTCGCTCGCTTGAAAATAATTATGGCTACTGAAATTAAAGAAAAAACTGGAATCAAATCCAGAGAAATAGTTGAGGAAGTCCAGCAGTCGTATTTGGAATACGCGATGAGCGTGATTGTGGCGCGCGCGTTGCCGGACGTCCGCGATGGTTTGAAGCCCGTCCATCGGCGCATTTTGTATTCGATGCAAGAGATGGGTTTGAGGCATTCGGCCAAATATCAAAAATCCGCCAAGATTGTCGGCCATGCCATGGGCAACTACCATCCCCACGGCGATTCGGCCATCTATGATTCCTTGGCGCGCATGGCGCAGGATTTTTCGTTGCGCTATCCGCTTGTCGATGGGCAAGGAAATTTTGGTTCGATCGACGGGGATAATCCGGCCGCGATGAGATATTGTGTGACAGGGAAAACTCGTATTGTGACGGAAAAAGGTCTGCTTGAAATCGCGGAAATTGCCAAGGGAAAATCCAACGAGGAGAAAATAGATTTTAAAATTCTCTCTTTTAATAAAAAAGTTAATACGGCGGTCAAATGGTTTAATAGTGGTAAACATAAAACAAAAAAAATAATTACTGCCAAGGGATTTTCTATAGAAGGTTCGTATAATCATCCCTTGATGGTGTGGATAAATGATCCGATAACTAAAATTCCGCATGTCCAATGGAAGCCAATTGAACAGATCAAAGAAGGTGATTTTCTCATAATTGATCGATCCAATGAACTTTGGCCGAAATTTGAATTAAGTGCTCGTGGGTATAATCCTAAGAGTTTATCTACCAGAGTTGTCACAAAAGTTCTTCCGAAATTCATTAATGAAGATCTTGGGTATATCCTCGGTTCTTTGGTATCAGAAGGGACAATTAAGGAAAAAGAACTCGAATTTTGTAATAGCGATCGCATGTGGATCAGTGATTTTAAATCTCAATGGAATCGAGTTTTTCCAGACTGTCGTCTCCATGAATTTGAAAGAGGGCCGAATTCATATGGTAAGTTGCCGTATCAGACATTAGAAATCCACTCTCGGTATGTAATTGAATTTCTAAAAAATATCGGCCTCAATCCCGCGAAATCGGCGCATAAAGAAATTCCGGAAGTAATTTTTCGATCGCCCAAACATGTGGTGGCCGCGTTTTTGCGCGCGTATTTTGAAGGAGATGGGAGCGTAAGTTTTAGTAGTAAAATGAACGAGTTGAGCTGTTGTTCTGTAAGTGAAAATCTTATATCACAGATCCAGCTCTTACTGCTCCGCTTTGGGATCCTTTCAGCTAAAAGATTCGATTCTCATAGGAAAATCCACAAGCTTTATATTCGTGATTTATCAAACTATCGTCTTTTTGCTTTAGAGATCGGATTTATTTCGGACAGGAAGTCGAAAAAATTTAACCAGCTTATAAAACGTGTTTCCAAAGACTATTCTCAAACAGATTTCGTGCCCTTTTTGCGTGATGCCGTCTATCAATATCTCGTCTCGCCATATGGTCAAAATTCATTTGCTCGAAAACACAATTTCGATCGATACGGAATGATGGAAGTTAATTTTGAAAAAATACTTTTAAGCGTCGAGGCTGATAATAGGACTAAAATCAGAACTATTTTTGAGAATCTCCTCGCGTTGAGATATGTGTATGATCCAGTGACAAAAATTTGTGATGCTGGTTTTCAAGATGTGTATTCCATTAAAGTAGATAGTAATTGCCATTCCTTCATTGGTAACGGCTTCATTAATCACAATACCGAGGCGCGTTTGGATTCGATTGCCGACCAACTCTTGGCTGACATCGACAAAGACACCGTCAATTTCCGCGACAACTACGACGGCTCGCACCAAGAGCCTGTGGTTTTGCCGACCCGCATCCCAAATCTTCTTATTAACGGTACTGAGGGTATTGCTGTCGGCATGGCCACCAAAATTCCGCCCCACAATCTCACCGAAATCTTGGCCGCGATGATGCACCTCATCGACACGCCGGACGCCGACCTCAAAGATTTGATGCAATTCGTGAAAGGGCCGGATTTTCCGACGGGCGCGACAATCTACAATGAGCAGGACATCACCAACGCCTACGCCACTGGCCGGGGGCCGGTGATCATGCGGGGCAAGGCCGAGATTGTGGAAAGCGCGAAGAAGGGTTTTCAAATTATCATTTCCGAAATTCCATACCAGGTCAACAAGTCCGAGCTGATTATTAAGATCGCAGATTTGGTCAAAGAGAAAAAGATTGATGGCATCAAAGACTTGCGCGACGAATCCGACAAAGACGGCATGCGCATCGCCGTGGATTTGAAACAGGACGCGTTCCCGCGCAAAGTTCTCAACCAGCTGTTTAAATACACCGAACTTCAGAAGGCGTTTCATTTCAACATGATCGCGCTGGTGGACGGCATTCAGCCCCAGATTATGGGTTTGAAGAGCTTGCTCGAGAAATTTATCGAGCACCGCAAAGAGGTGATCGTCCGACGCAGTAAATTTGAACTCCAAAAAGCCAAAGATCGCGCCCATATTCTGGAAGGTCTCAAGAAGGCTCTTGATTTTATTGATGAAGTTATCAAAATCATCCGCGCTTCAGCCTCAAAGGAAGACGCCTCGGTCAATTTAATCAAGCGTTTTAAATTTTCGACCCTCCAAGCGACCGCGATTCTGGACATGCGTTTGCAAGCTCTGGCGGGATTGGAACGCAAAAAGATTGAAGACGAGCTGGCCGAGAAAATGGCCATCATTGAGTACTTGGAAGCGCTTTTGAAAAGCCCGAAGAAAATTCTGGGCGTGGTCAAAACCGAATTCAACGAGATTAAAGAAAAATACGGCGATGAACGGCGCACCAAAGTCGTGAAGTCCGCCCTCCGCGAAATCGGCGAGGAAGAATTGATTCCGGAAGAGGATTCACTGTTTATGATTACCCGCGACGGCTACGTAAAGCGCATGGCGCCGGATATTTTGAAGTCCCAGAAGCGGGGCGGGAAGGGTTTGATGGGCATGGCCACCAAAGAAGAGGATGTTATTTCCCATTTCTTCCTCGCTAACACCCATGACAATATTTTATTTTTCACCAATTCGGGCAAAGTTTTCCAAACTAAGGGCTACGAAGTGCCGGAATCTTCCCGCCAGTCGAAAGGCAAAGCGATTGTGAATTTCCTGCAAGTTTCGCCGAGCGATGTTATCACGGCTATCGTGCCGATTCCCAAGGGCCAGAAGCAGATGTACCTTTTCATGGCCACCGATCACGGCGTAATTAAGAAAGTCGACATGGACGCCTTCTCCCAGGTTCGGCGCAATGGCATGCTCGCTATTAAACTTAAGAGCGATGACCGCCTCGGCTGGGTCTTGCCAACTTCGGGCGATGATCAGATATCAATAGTTACTTCCGGCGGGAACGCGATTCGTTTTAAAGAAAAAGATGTCCGGCCGATGGGCCGCGGCGCTTCCGGGGTCATTGGCGTGCGCTTGGATAAAGACCAGCGCGTCGTGGGCGCCGATGTCATTCCGTCGGCCGCGGAGAAAGGTCTCAACCTGCTAGTGCTTATGGAAAATGGCTACGGCAAACGCTCCACCCTTTCAGCTTACAAACTTCAAAAGCGGGGCGGCCACGGGATTATGACTGCCAAATTAACGCCGAAGACCGGCAAACTGGTTTCGGCCCACGTTACTTCCGAAGAGAACAAAGAAATCATCGCCGTTTCGCTCAAAGGCCAGGTCATCCGCACTTCCATCGCCAGTATTTCTGTTCTCGGCCGAGCCACCCAAGGCGTGCGGGTCATGCGCCTCGATGCGGGGGATAAACTCGCTTCCGTCGTCGTGGCGTAGAAATCGAAAACCCGCCTCTTTGCCCCAGACCCTTGAAACCAGTCCCGTCGGTTTCCTCATGGTCCCGAGCGACCATGAGCCTCCTTCCGCTACTGGGGCACAATGGGACAAGGTTTCCTGTTTCTCTACGATTCGTTCCGCCCGCGACGCTCAAGCTCGTAAATTAGCGAGGGCTTCGCTTGGTTTACTATGATAACCACCTTAAAAATACTGTTTTTAAGCAAGCTTGACTAACCTAGTAAATATGAGTATAATTTAAAAGTTAGGCTTATGGCCTACAAGTTCGGGCCGAAAAGGCTTTTTCACAGGAAGGGATAAATGCCAAAAAAGAAACAGACTGCCTGGCTTGATGTCGAGATGGAGAGAGGTACGGCGAGCGAGATTGCCAGCATCGACATGGACTGCAGTTCCACCCCCACGATCAACGTCACAAGAGATCGTCGTCGAATCTGCACGATGGAGTTTCCGGCAGACCAGAAAGACATGAAGTCGCCGTTTACGGACATGATTGTCAAGGCTCTCGCGGTCATCATGCTCGAGGGTCTCACGCCAAATCAGCGCCGTGCTCTCGAAGTGGCCACTCCTGAGCTCACGATTTTCAGTGGAGGGTTGCGATGAAGAAGACGTTGACGTTGTTGATCGTGTTGGCAGGTCTGGTCTTGGGTCTCGCGACGGTTGTCGCTATTCAATACCAGGCCAACCATCAGCTCACGGTCCAGGTCTCGGACCAGCGGGCGGAAATCGAAAACCTCACGGCCGAGATCAGGCCTCTCCGGACGTCGGAAAAACTCATGCTCAACCTTTCTAAGGAGAACAAAGAGTGGGAGAAGGTGGCTCGTTCAGTTGTTGAGGACACCTGCTCCGTACGCTACGGTTCAGAGTACTGCAAGAGCGGCGCTCTCCTTGTCGACCCCGAGGCCCTTCGAGTAGCCCTCGTTGCGTATCCCAGTATCTACCGTAGGTGAAGAACTTGCTCCGAACTAGACAAAGACTCCGGTCTTCGTCTAGTTCGGAGCTCCTTTGTTTTTATAAATACTACCAACTTAGCGAAGCCCCATTCACGTAAGAACGCCGCGGAGCGGATTGGTACCATCCGTAGTCTTTGAGACGGAGAGCCGAATAGCAAAAATCGGATCTGAATCCACGAGAGAGATGAACGTCCGATTTTTGCGTTAAATGAGGCGTCCGGATGGTAATCCGCGAAGCGTAGTGATGGAGGGGATGGGGCGAGCGAATACGTTGATAACTTAACATCATTTTAGTGATAAAATTAAGGGGTGGAACCTGGCTCTGTCTCATCAGAAGGATTTTTGAACCCTGGCGCCGTCGTCGGGGAGTTTGGCATTACGCCGGGGATGCGGATTGCCGATTTCGGCTGCGGGGCCGGCCATATCGGGATTCTCGTGGCGCAACAGGTAGGTAAAGACGGCTTTGTTACGGCGCTGGACATTATGGAGGACAAGCTCGAGAGCATGAAAGCGCGGGCCAAAGCCGCGGGTTTGGAAAACATTGAGACGAAGAGAGCGAACTTGGAGGTTCTAGGAAATACTGGCCTTGGCGACGGGACGCAAGATTTGGTTCTCTTAATTAATATTCTTTTTCAGTCCAACAAAAAGTCCGATATTTTGAAAGAAGCGAAGCGGGTCCTTAAAGACGGGGGCCAAGCAATTCTGGTGGATTGGAAAAAAGGCGGCGGGGGTTTTGGTCCGCCGGACGGATTGCGAACCGATGTCAGCCCGATGCAGGCGCTGTTTACGGCGGAAGGATTTACTTTGGTCCGCCAGTTCAACGCCGGTCAATTCCATTACGGTCTTGTTTTTCAGAAATGAACATTGAACAAGGAACAATGAACATATATAAAAAAAATCCTGATCACTGCTCATTGTTCTCTGATCATTTCTCCCATCATGAACAGCAATAAGCTCTTCTATGTCTTGGTCGGGGTGATTGTGGTGGCGGTCTTTGTCACTATTGTTTTGGTTATTCGAAATGTCGGCGGAGGCACTTCCAAGCCCGTCACGCTTCAGTTTTGGGGCGTCTTTGACGACCATACCGCTTTCGATAAAGTCATCTCTGATTTTAAAGCCCAGAATCCCGGGATTGACGTGAAGTATCAAATGTTCACGTTTGCCCAATACGAGTCCGGATTTGTGAATGCTCTCGCCGCCGGCACGGGCCCGGACATTCTGATGATTCACAACACGTGGCTGCCCAAGCACGGCGACAAGCTCGCCCCGATGCCGGCCACCGGCGTGCCCGATACCAAGAATCCATTCACGCTCCAGAATTTTAAAGACCAATTCGTGGACGTGGCTTATCAAGATCTGGTCTATAACAATCTAATCTACGGCCTGCCGCTGTATGTCGATACGCTTGGTCTCTACTATAATAAAGATTTGTTTAATACCGCCGGCATTACCCAGCCACCCCAAACGTGGGACCAAGTAAACGCCGACGTCCAACTGCTGACGAAACTTGATAAGAGCGGGAATATTATTCAGTCCGGATTTTCGCTCGGCACGTCCCAGAATATCAACCGCTCCACTGATATCGTGATGGCTATGATGATTCAGTCAGGGGTGCAGATGACCTCAACGGATAATACTTCGGCGACGTTCGACGAGACCGTAAATGGCCAGCGTCTGGGCGAGATTGCCTTGCAGTATTACACTAACTTCGCGAATCCGCGCAATCAGGATTATTCCTGGAATGACAGCCAGCATTATTCTATCGACGCTTTCACCGAAGGCACGCTGGCCATGATGCTCGGCTACTCTCATGACATGCAGACGATTCGCTCCAAAGCCCCGCGCTTAAATTTTGCGATGGCCGCGATGCCCCAAGCTTCACTGACTGATGTCCGTAACTTTGCCAACTATTGGGCCGTCGCGGTGGCGGCGAAGTCGGCCCATCCGCTTGAGTCTTGGAAGTTTGTAAATTATCTCGCTTCAAAAGAAGGCGCGACGACATATCTTAACGCGACCGATCGGTCATCCGCTCGCCGTGATTTAATCGATCTTCAGCGCACCGATCCGGACCTGGGCGTCTTTGCGGTCCAAGCCCTCTCGGCTCGGTCGTGGTATCAAGCTGACAACACCGCCATTGAAACCATCTTTGGCAATATGATTGACGACGTAAATTACAATCGGGCTTCGATTCCCGACGCGATGAGCAAGGCCGAATCTCAAGTAACGGTGCTGATGCAACATTAAAAGTGCTTCCTACTAATTATGAATGGGAACGAATATACGAATAACTAAATCCGATTTTATTAGTATATTTGTAGAGATTAGTAATTGGTAGTAAATAAGATGGTTAAAAAATATTTTAAAATTATCATTATCGTTGTAGGGGTGTTTTTGGCGTCTGTTCCCGCTCATGCCGCCACCACGGCGCCTGCGACCGCTACCACGACCGCCACCACTACCAATTCCGCGGGCGTGCCGTGGTTTCCGCTCGTGCCGTGCGGTCTCAATGCTCAACCAGCCGGCATAGCCAAAAGCGTCCACGACTACACCCAGACCTGTAATCAGTGCCTTTTGGTCGAGCTCGGCAAGAACATCATCGACATGACGATGTTTGCCATCGTACCGGCGGTCGGCACGCTGTTATTTATGATCGCGGGTTTTATTATTCTGTTCAGCGCCCGTTCTGGCAACTCGGGCGGGGTGGGCAAGGGCAAAGAAATCATGACCAACACGGCCATCGGCATCGCCATCATCTTGTCCGCCTGGCTGATTACCAATTTTATTTTAAAGAGTCTAGCTAACCCTCAAGTCGCTCAAACGCCTTGGTATACCATCCAATGCCGGGTCGGGAGTTTGAAAGACTTAGCTGACGCGACCATCCCGAGTGTCGGCGGTACTACTCCATCGCCGACTGTCGCCACTAACTATAACTGTAATGCTGGTAGTCAATGTGTCGCCCTGCCGAGCAGTCAAGCGGGGACATATTCAGGCTCCACCGCCTTGTCTGATTGTCAGGAGCAATGCATGGGAACCACGCCGACGACCGGCGCGGTCGGCTACGATTGCAATGATAACAGCGAATGCGTCGTCGATACCAATACTTCCACTCAAGAATATCAGGATCTGCCTGGTTGCCAGTCCTCATGTCAGGGAATCACGGCTCCGCCCACTGGCGGACCAAGTGGCGGTACGTGCCTACAGAGTGGTCTTAATTTATGTGCAGGTAATGCACCGCAAGGCTGTTTTAATTCCAATTGTAGTCAATATGCCACAGCGGCTAACCAGTATGCCTCTGGTGCAGCAACTGCTAATATATTAAAAGCATTTATGGAAGTAGAATCATCATGTAATGTTAATCCGCCGCCTGGAACTGGTCCTTCATATGGTTTGATGCAGTTGACGCCGCCGATTCCGCAAATCTACGCTTCACGCTGTGGCGTATCAGTGAGTGATGTGACATCTGATTGGCTTAAGAGTCCAGCCAATGCCGCTTTGAGCGTCTGCATCGCGGCCCAGTGGATTAACGCCGTGGCCGCAAGCCAATGCGGTTCTGATATCAGAAATCTGTACGCGGGTTATAATGGGGGACAAGGCGCAAATGGCGCCTGCGGTCCGAGTGTTGATTGTTCTGGTAATGATTGTGCCAGTCAGCCAGTCATGCGATGGGAATGTCTTTATGACGATACCGCCCATCAAACGTGCAACGGGGGCAATGACATCAACAGCGGTTACAATCAAACCCGCCAGGGCGCGACTCGGGCCATTGCCTGCGCCACCAATCCCGGCTTTTAATTTTATATGAAAAAAATTCTCATCATCGCGTCTTGTATCATCATACTGGGTACTGGACTATACGCGCGCGGCGATACTGCTACCCCAAATAGTTTCTATTATGTCTTTCATTTGTTCCAGAACAGCACCGGCCAGTTGGTGACTGATCGGGATTTTAAATTCAGCTATGATATTATTCCGGGAGCTTTTGTTCAATCTGCGGTTGGCCAGTTTCCATATCGCGGGGAAGTCATAAATCTAGAAGGACAGGTGACGGCCCAATTTAAATTTAATGTTCAGTCAGGAAAAATTTCTGTCCAAGCGCCCTACGTTGCCGATGCCCAGAAGGTCGTCTTCTATGATAATCAAAATCAGCCGGTTCTAACCATTCCAGTCAGCGCCAGTTCGTTCTGCAACGACAATGGTATTTGTAACGCCGACCGGGGTGAGAATTATCAGACGTGTCCGAAAGATTGCAGTCAGTCTTTGCCCGCTCCGCCCGTCGCGAGCACCACACCAACTCCATCAACCGGCGGTTCGAGCGGGCTTCTGTCCAGTATCTTATATCTTCTGGGCGGCCTTATCCTTGCTGGAGCTGGTTGGTGGTTCTTCAAACGTCGCGGCTCGGGTAGTATAAGCTTGCCGCCGTCTTTACCCACACCCCCGGCCCCCGGAAATATTCAATGATAATGTGCCCTAAAATGGCCACATTTTAGGGCTTTGCATAGATTTGAAATATATTTGCATAGATTTTTATCATCTGGTATTATGGCTATATGACTAAAGAAGAATTGATCTCAATTAGCGAGGCCGCGAGCATACTAGGGGTTTCCATAGATACCCTTCGCCGCTGGGATCAGAGTGGCAAATTAAGTTCTATAAAATCAGAAGGAGGCCATCGAAATTATTACCGGTCCCAGATTGAGATATTTTTGAACGACTTATTTGGACTCGCAAAAGATTGGGTGCTAAAAGGAACCGAATTGCCATCAAAATTTTACTGTTCCAATAGTGCCGCGTTTCAGACAAAGCTCACCAAGATGCAGGACTTACTAAGTGGCGTTCCCGAACTTGCTCCATTATTCCCGTTAGTTGTCGCGGTGGCTGGTGAAATTGGAAATAATTCTTTCGACCATAACTTAGGGAAGTGGCCGGACACTCCGGGAATATTCTTTGCTTATGATATTCATAAGAAGGCCGTGGTGCTAGGCGACCGAGGTCTGGGTGTTCTCGAAACATTAAAAAGGGTTAAATCAGAATTAAATACTGATGCGGAAGCCACAGAAGTAGCCTTTACCGAAATATTATCTGGGCGTTCCCCGGAAAGTCGAGGCAATGGTTTGAAATTTGTTCGTAAGGTTGTGGCGGAAAATCCGATTGGGCTATTATTCCAAACTGGTAGTGCTGAATTAATTCTGACGAAGGGAAGCAACGAGCTTGATATAAAAGCTTCACCGCAACCCTTTCGAGGATGTTTAGCCTTAATAACATTTTAAGTATATGAAAATAGAATTGAAAAAATTTGGAACCACTCTTATTTCTCGTCAAAATGGTCGGGAAGCTTTTGCCGCTCTACAACCTCAACTCACCGCTCTACAAGAAAATGAAATTTTAGAACTGGACTTTGAGGGAGTTATTACCTTTTCGCCTTCATGGGGCGATGAGTTTTTAAGCCCGTTGCTAAAACAGTACGCCACGAGGTTGATTCTTATGAATACTGGCAACCCTTCGGTAAAGGCGACCTTAGAGTTGTTGGAGAAGATCGATCAGAAGCCTTTCCAAAGAAATTAATCTTACCCACACCCCCGGCCCCACCCATGTCAAATAATCCAGTATAATAAAAACAATGAAACTTTTGGTTAAAGGGTTGTTGCTCGGAGGGATTTTCGGTCTCGGTATTTTGTTTTTTAGTCGCGCAAATGCTGCTGGCTGCCAACTCACCAGCGTTGTGGAAAATGTTGGCCCAATCGTAGTCGGGCAATCAATACCTATTAACATAAACGGCCAGAATTGCGCTAGCTATTCGGTAGCACTCAACTTGTATGAAAATAACGGTGGTACTGGCGGGCAGCCACCCACTTTTATTAGAGAGTTGGGAACGTTTACTTTCCAAACAGCGAATCTCGCTACCACTAATGTATCTCTGACCACTGACGATTACAACAAAGCTCATCAAGACGTCACCGGGGGAAATCCTAATGCCCAGGTTTTTTTTCAAGCCTCGGCGAACAATACCACAGTTAATTCTTCGATTGTTACGGTAGGTCAGCCCACTGCTGGTAGTTGCCAGCTTGCTTCAGCAACTTGGCATACTAATTTCAGCGCCCAGCCGATTATAGGATCTCCTTTGCACATGATTGTAAACGGGGCAGGTTGCGCGGGTTATGCCGTATCGTTTCAAATTTATAGTGATGATTGGTTGCAGAATTATGCGATGGGCTCTGCTAATGGAACATTCGATTCTACTGGCACAAGTCTCGATGTTATATGGAAAGCTAACAACGATAGTGACAATCGACCGTTGGCAAGCCGATTAGGTAATTATGATTTTTATTTTTGGGCTTCTGCTGGCAATGCAAAAGTCAAAAGTGGCACGATTAAGATACCTGCAAATTCTCAAGTCGGCTGTGTTAATTGCACCAACGTTATAGCACCAGATCCTTGTATGTGCGCGGATGGTTTTAGTGGTCCAAGAGGCACTTTTAGTTCTTGTGACAATGTCTGTCAAAGCCATATTGGTGATGCACTTACCGATGCTGCTGGTACATGTACGACGTGTGGTCCAGGTTCCGGCGGCACTTGTGGGGGTGCGGGCCAACCGGCATGCACTCCAATTCCTGCCGGCCAAAATCAAACCTACTCTTTCAATATCACCAATCCGCTGGCAGGCGGACCGAATAATATTTTTGACATTATCACCATCATCACTCAATGGATTATGTATATTGCGATTCCGTTAGCGGTGCTCTGGATTATGTGGGCTGGTTTCTTGATGCTTACAGCTGGTCCTAAGCCGGAAAACTTTAAAAAAGGAAGAGATATTCTGACCTACACCGTTATCGGTCTCGCGATTATATTTATCGGCAAAGGATTCGTCAGTCTGATTATCAGCGTCATTCAGCTGGGCGGGACTTCGCCGACGACTACCCAAACACCAACCTATCCCGGGAGCGTCGGTGGCCCGCCGGGCGCGCCTCTGCCTAATAATGGAGGGACTTCTACTTATCCGGGAAGTGTTGGCGGCCCGCCAGGTGCGCCTCTGCCGAATAATTCTGCTGGTTCTGGGTCTTCCGGTTCATCCAGCGCTCCTCAACAATATCAAAATGTTCTCACTGTCAGTCAAGGAACAACTAGCGGGGGAGCGGTTAATAGTCCTTATGACGTTAGTCTCTTCGTTTCTAACCCTACTGACGGGGCGACGTATAACTGGGCAATTGTTGACGGGGCTCTTCCTCCGGGAACGAATCTCGTGCCAACTACCGATGCTAATAGCGGCGGCATTAGCGGCACGCCTACTCAAACCGGAACATATAATGTTACAATTCAAGCGATGGATATTCCTGACAAGCTCTACGGTCGTGTCGATTTGAAACTCATAATACAATAGGTTCTATGAAGAAATATTACATTCAAGTATCGGCCTGGGTCGGGGGACTGCTATTATCAGCCGTGCCGGTTTTGGCTGATACCACGTCGTCCATCTCTCTGGCCAACGCGCCAGGGGTGAATCTGACCATTGCAAGCCTGTTTGGTATTGTGGAAGGTTTGGCCTGCTGGGCGACGCGATTCGTGACCGTGGTCATGGTCGTGATGATTGTGTGGTACGGGTTTCAGATGATGGCCGCCCAGAGCAATGAGACCAAGTTTAAAGACGCGCGCAAGAGCCTCGGCTATGCCGTGATTGGGATGATTGTGATTCTCGGCGCGTATACGATTATCGCTACTGTTGGCAATGCTATCAATGCCACCAGCCCCGGGCAGCCGGAGTTGGCCGCGAAGTACACCTTGTTTGTGCCACTTACGTGCAATTAATCATGACCAGATTTTTTTCCAAATTAAAATATTTTACC
Organism: Candidatus Yanofskyibacteriota bacterium; assembly: GCA_003151795.1. Lineage (GTDB taxonomy): Bacteria > Patescibacteriota > Minisyncoccia > 2-02-FULL-40-12 > GWA2-44-9 > 2-01-FULL-41-21. Next base: position 14,282 of record PLYL01000015.1, read on the forward strand.
CCGACGCTGTTTATGGCTTTGCCATTGTTGAGTCTGGCCTATACTGATTTGCCGCCCGGTACCGCGGTCACGTTTAGCGAAATTGACAGCCTTGTCAGGCTCGTGATGGACTTCATGATTGGCATCGGTGGAGTTCTCATGGTGATATTCATCGTCATCAGTGGTATAATGACTATGTCAGCCGGCGCCGATTCGGCGAAGTTCAAAGACGGGATGTTGCGCCTGAAGCACGCGGCGATTGGGGCCGGGGTAGTGTTGGCGGCGGGCGTGATTATTAACACCGTCTACGCGCTTGTAGATCGTTCCTTTTTCTGCCAGTTGAGCGTGGTGGGTGTCTGTCTTTTTTAATGATTAAAACTAACAACCGACAACTTACGACTAACAACCAATCAGAAGTTTTGAGTTGTCAGTTATCAGTAGTTAGTCGTTGGTTAATATTGAAAGGGGGTGGCTATGAATAGACTAAAAAATTTAGCATACGCGGGAATTGCATTGGTGCCCGCCAGCCTCCCCGTGACGGGAACCCCAGTCACGCTTTCGGAAATCCAGGATCGCATCCAGACGGTGGCCCAGTTTTTGATTGTTGTCAGTATGGTGATCGCGGTAATCATGATTATCTACGGCGGTATCCGGTGGATGATTGTATCCGACCCAGCAGAAGCAAAGAAAATCGTTATCAATGGTATCATCGGCGCGGCAATCGTGCTCGCTGTCGGCGTTATCTTACAGACCGTCGCCGGTCTCGTAACCCGCTCCTTCTTCAGTTAGAATCTTTGCTAGAGAAATTAAATCGACCGCGTAAGCCGGTCGATTTAATTTCTGATTGAAAAAATGTCTGAAAATCGGTACACTAAGCGAACATGCCCTCGTGGTGGAATTAGCAGACACGCCGCCCTTAGGAGGCGGTGCCGCAAGGCGTAGAGGTGCAAGTCCTCTCGAGGGCACCAGAATAGAACTAGACGGTTTTTTTGAAGCAGAAATGCGGGACGCGCGAAGCGCGTCCCAAGGATTCCCGCCGAATTCCCCCAACGAATTCAGAATTTTTGGCGCGCTTGCGCGCACTGTTTTTTCGCCAAGGAGGAGGTTCGAGCCAAAGATTTCTTTGGCACAGACCTTTTTAGCAAAAAGGTCTGAATCAGAAGCGGTTTTGTCCAAGCTCTGTGCGACTTTTAACCAATTTTGGAAAGGTTCGAGCCAATCATTCTGCTTGTGTGAAAGAGAGGTCATTTCTTCTTCGAGCGACTTCTTGAAAAGTAATAATTTAGATTTTTTTAAACGATAATCGTCTTGGTCAATTACTTGGTCGAGGTAGCCATTTAGAAGTCGTTCTAACTTTTGTGAAATGACAGATAGTTTTGTTTCGCTCTCTTTCACACTAGCAGTCAAAGACGGGGCGGAATTGTTAAAATCTTTTTCTGCCATTTTTAACAATTCTTCCGCCCAGTCTTTGGGCAAAGAAACTTTTTTGATTAGAGATGACAACTGGCGATCCATTTCTTTTTCTCTAACGGCAGATTCGGGACAGTGAAAATCTTTTCGCTTTTTCGTACACCGATAGTATGTATATTCATGTACATTTCCATTTTTCTGCCGTTTGAATTTATGTTCGCCAGTTATCATCATTCCGCATGAAGCACAGGAAATAAGTCCGCAATATGGTTGCGGTTCATTTTTCGATTTACGCTCTGGTTGTCCACGAAATTTCAACATTTCCTGTGCTTCATCAAAAAGTTTCTTTGAAATGATTGGCTCGTACTTTCCTTCGTGGCGTTCACCACCATATTTGAATAAACCAATGTAAAACGGATTGGACAAAATAAAAGTCGCACGAGATTTGGACATTCTCTTTCCGGAACGCGTGGATATTCCGTTCTTCGCCAAAAAGTTTGCGATATCTTCCAGTCTTTGACCACCTTTGACATATCGTTCAAAAGCCAAGCGAATGACACGAGATTTTTTCTTGTCTACCACGATAGATTTTGTACGAGAATCGTTTATATACCCAACAGGCGCTTGGCTTGGATAATCGCCATTACGAACTTTTTGGCGAAGTCCACGCTTCGTGTTCTCGGAAAGAGAATCTACATAGTATTTGCTTTGTCCAAAAGCCATATTAAGCATGAACTTACCTTGTGATGTGGAATCACACCAAAAAGTCGGGAACTTGAGGCTCGCAAGTTTCCCTGTGTCGAGGAGATAAATCACCCGACCGCCGTCCACCGAATTGCGGGCAAGTCTATCAGGATGCCATGCGAGAATACTTCCGCCGAATTTCTCGATGTCATTGAGTAGTTTGTTAAAAATTGGACGACCTGGAACTTTGGCGGATTGTTTTTCCACTAATTCGGCGGAGATTTCGATATTCTCTCGCTTGGCATACTCCCGCAATTCGGTGAGTTGTGCTTCGATAGATAACACCTGCTTGTCCTCGACATCAGTGGACTTGCGAGCATACAAAAAGAATTTTTGCATATATTTTTGAAACAGGAATAGCTACACTGGTGCAGACAATTCAACGTTAATCAAATTGTTACCAATGTAGCTATTCCTGCTGATTAACTAATAATAATTGTCTGCACAGTTAGTATACCAAAAATATTTATGCAACAAAAATTCTTTTTGTATTTTCGGGCAAAGCAAATTCCTAGCTTCTGATTTCGAACCTCCTCCTTGGCGAAAAA